>CABUHP010000040.1 GCA_902491415.1 uncultured Collinsella sp. | reverse complement strand
TAACGCGCTCTCTTCCATAGCCAGCGATAATGCCCGGCACGCCCGTGTTGGGTTGGGGCGAACCCTGGGTAATGACACGGCCCAGGAAATGCCCGCGCATGGTTTCGACCACGGCGTCGCAGTCAACCGGCGCGGTAAAGCCCGGCCCCACGGCGATGACGGCAGGCGCCATGTCGCGCGTGGTACCCAGGTTGCGCTTGGCCAAAATCGCGTCGACCACGGCAGCGGGTTTCAGTTCGTCGAGCATCTTGGCCTGGGGGTCTACCACGACGGCGACGTCTCCGGCCTCGGTAATTGCAAGCGCCTCTGCCGGCGTCTGCGCCAAGCGAGCGCGAATGCCCTCGACCTGGACCTCGCCCAGGCGAATGGCCTCGCAAAAACTGATTGTGCGACGGATGCACGTGGGAACCGCGATATCGGCCATGACAACCGACACGCTGGCGCGCACCAAGCGAGCGGCGACGCCCGTGGCGATATCGCCGGCGCCGCGAACATAAACGAGCATTCCCGGGGCACCTCCCTGTGCTACGGTTTGAGCAGAGCAAAAGCGGTTCGACCGCTACTCTGATGATTATTTATTATCACAGTATTATACGGCGGTGAACAGATGGAAACGGTTAGCGGCAATCTTGCCTCGGCGCTCAGGATCGAGCCGGGCATTACCGCGATTATCGGCAGCGGCGGCAAGTCGACGTTGCTCAAAACGCTGGGTCTTGAGCTCATGCGCGCTGGCGGCCGCGTGCTCCTCTGCACCACCACGCACATGTTTCCCGTCGCCGGCGTGCCATGGGACGGGTCGAGTCGTCGCCTGGACGCCGCGCCTTGGAAGCCGGGGACCCTGCATGTTCCCGGCTGCACCTGCGAGGCATGCGCGGGCCTTGCGCGCAGAAGCATCTGCCAGGCAGGCGTCTTGGACCCGGAGACAGGCAAGCTCTCCGCCCCCGCCGAGCCGCCCGGCGAGCTGGCACAGCGCTTTAACTACGTCTTGGCCGAGGCGGACGGCAGCAAGCGGCTCCCGCTCAAGGCCCACGCCGCCTGGGAGCCGGTGATCCCCTCTGGCACCGCCAACATCGTCTGGATCGTCGGCGCCTCGGGGTTCGACAAGCCCATCAACGAAGCCGTCCACCGCCCCGAGCTCTTTTGCGTGCGTTGCGGCTGCGAGCTCACCGACATCGCCACGCCCGAGCGCGTCGCCCAGGTGCTCAATGCCGAGATGCAGGCGCTGGGACTCAGCACCGCACGCGTCATGCTCAACCAAGTCGACACGCTCAGCGATCCCACGATGGCCGACCGCTTCGAAGCAGCTCTCGACCGCCCCATCGTCGCCACCAGCCTCAAGTAGCCGGCCCCATCTCGTCAGTTGCGGTGAAATACGGACTGTTTGGCTGCATGACGGCCGCAAACAGTCCGTATTTCACCGCAACTGCGGAGGGGGTCCGGCACTCCCCCTGCTAGCGGGGCACGTAGCGACCGGGCTGGGCTCCGGTGGGCTCGCCATCGCGCGCCACCAGCACGCCGTTCACAAACACGGCCTTGGCGCGGCCATGTGCCTCAAAACCCTCGAGCGGCGTGTAGTCCACAGCCTGATGCTGTGTCGCCGCGCGAATGGTCCAGCGCGCCTGGGGATCCCACACGCACACATCGGCATCGGAGCCCTCGGCAAGACAGCCCTTGCGCGGGTACATGCCAAACACGCGCGCCGGGCTCTCGCTCATCAGGCGGCAAAGGTCCTCGGGGCCCAGCTGGCCCTCAAAGCTCGTGGCAATCGCGACGGGACGATGCTCCACGCCGGGCCCGCCGTTGGGAATCGCGCGGAAGTCGTCGCGCCCGCGGTCCTTTTGCCCGTGCAGGTTAAAGCTGCAGTGGTCGGTCGCAATCGTATCGATCTCGCCGGCCACAAGCGCCTCGCGCAGGGCTGCACGGTCACCCGCATGGCGCAGCGGCGGACTCATCACATACTTGGCACCCGCAAAGCCGTCCTCGCCCTGCTCCAGATAACAGGTGTCGTCGAGCATCAGATACTGGGGGCAGGTCTCGACATAGATATTCTTCTGCCCGCGCGCTTTGGCAGCACGGATGGCCTCGAGCCCCAGCTTGGTCGAAAGGTGCACCACGTTGACCGGAGCGTCCCCGGCCAGGTGCGCCAGATACAGCAGGCGGCTCACGGCCTCACCCTCGCACGCGTCCGGACGGCTGAGCGCATGCCCCTCGGGCCCATGAATCCCCTGCTCGTACACGCGCTTCTGCAGCTCATTCACCAGCGTACCGTTCTCGCAATGCACGCACAGTATGCCGCCAATACGCTTGAGCTCCTCGAGCACCTCGAGCGTCTCGGCATCGTCCAGGCGCAAATGATCGTAGGCAAAGTAGGTCTTAAACGACGATACGCCCGCCTCGCGCATAGCCGAAAGATCGGCGCGGTTGCGCTCATTCCACTCGGCGAATGCCATATGAAAGGCGTAGTTGGCCGTGCAGGTTCCGTCGGCACGGCGATGCCACTCGGCAAGGGCGTCGGGCATGGTCACGCCGCGATCGGCCGTCGCGTAGTCCACGATGGTCGTCGTACCGCCGCAGGCAGCCGCACGCGTGCCGGTTTCAAAGCTATCGGCTGTCCAATCCATGCCAGTCCAGCACTGCATGTGCGTGTGGCCGTCGATAAAGCCGGGGAACACCCAACAGCCCACGGCATCCTCGACGGTATCGCCCTCGGCCGGCTCAATCGCCGCGGCAATCCGCACAATCTTGTCGCCCTCCATGGCAAGATCGGCGCGGCGAAGCCCCTGGGGCGTCACGAGCGCGCCGTTTTTGATGATGATCATGTTGCTCCTTATTGATTAATACAGTTGGCCACGCGATCAAAATACGAGCAGGCAGCGATATGCTCCGTTATGCGTTGCTGTCCCTTGGCGGTATCGACGTCCCACAGCTCGTAGGCACGCGCCTCGACCAGCACCACGTCGGTACGGTCCTTGAGGATCGAACAGCCGCCGTCCTTGCCCTCAAGACACATAAGTGCATCGAACAGTTCCGCCGGAAAGAGCACCGGGCTCGAAGGCTCACCGTTGCACGCAAGACGCACCGGATGCTTGCGGCCACGCTCGTCAAATGCACGAACCATAGCCCCAAAAGAATCCGAACTCACGAGCGGCTGGTCGCCCGGCAAAAAGAGGCAACCTTTCCAGTTGCGTTCGACCCCCCACGAAAGACCCGCGCGGACGCTTTCGCTGCGCAGCTCGCCATCGTGCAGCACGCACGGGCAATGCTTGTCCTCGCAAATCTGGGCGACCTCGGGCCAACGCGTCGAAACTACGGCGTCAAAGCCCTGGGGAACCGAATCGATGGTCCGGGCAATCAGCGGCTCGCCATAGATATCGGCAAGCATCTTGTTAGAGCCAAACCGCTTGCCCTCGCCCGAAGCCATAATGACGCAACCGAGTTTCATCTCCGCAAACCTCCCCTGGCTGCTTTGGACACCATAGTTGCTATACCCACCATACCAAGCTCACACTCCGTCGGAACAGGCACGCACTCGTTTTCCAGCGAACGACCCTTGGCTCTCCATAGCACAAAGGAGGGCACCCCGCGACGCAGGGCACCCTCCTCAATGGTGCAGATATGCCTACTCAGCGTCGCCGGTAAACGTGGTACCGGTCTTGCCGGCAAGGCCATCGCGCGCCTTCTCGAGCAGTGTGATGAGCGCCGTGCGGCCCGGCTTGCTCTCGGCAAATGTCGAGGCTGCCTGGACCTTGGGCAGCATGGAGCCGCGACCGAACTCGTTGGCCTCGGACAGACGCTTTACGTCAGCCGCGGTCAGCGTGTCGAGCCACTGCTCGTGGTCGGTGCCAAAGCCAATGGCAACCTTCTCCACGGCCGTCAGGATAACCAGGGCATCGGCATCGAGCTGTTCGGCGAGCTTCTCGGCCGCAAAGTCCTTATCGATGACGGCGGCAGCGCCCTTAAGGTGGTTGCCCTGGGCCTTGGTGGCGGGAATGCCACCGCCGCCGCAGGAGATCACCACATGGTTGGACTCGACGAGCGACTTAATGGTGTCGAGCTCGACGATGTTCACGGGCTTGGGCGAGGCAACCACGCGACGGAAGCCCTGCTTCTCGTCGTGGATGAACTGGTAGCCGCGGTCGGCCTCCAGCTCCTTGGCCTCGGCCTCGCTCATCCACGGACCAATCGGCTTGACCGGGTCGGCAAAGGCCGGGTCGTCTGCCGCAACCTCGACCTGGGTGAGCACGGTGGCGACACCCTTGTCGATATTGCGGTCGAGCATTTCCTCGCGCAGCGCATTTTGCAGGTCATAGCCAATGTAGCCCTGGCTCATGGCGCCGCAAACGGACAAGGGGCAGGGAACGTACTTCTGAGGATTAGAGCGCGTGAGCTCAGCCATCGCGTTGGCGATCATGCCCACCTGGGGACCGTTGCCATGCACGACGACGACCTCGTTGCCCTCCTCGATCAGGTCGACGATAGCCTTGGAAGTCGTCTTGACGGCCTCCATCTGCTCGGGAAGGTTGGCGCCGAGGGCGTTTCCGCCCAGGGCGACAACGATACGCTTAGCCATTTCTCAGCCCAGCTTTAGGCCTGGAACCAACGGGCGGTGTTGCGCTCGTCGAGGGCCTTGAGGGTAGCGGCGGGATCGGCAACCTTCTGCAGGAACATCATGGCTGCGATGGCGTACGGCTTGTAGCTGGCCTCCTTGTACATGCCCACGCGGTGCATGTCGAAGACGTCGGCGTTGACCTCGCCGTGTTCGCAAGAGACACCGGAGATGTCGGCGGGCAGCGGGTGCATAAAGATAGTGTCCTGGCCGTTGGCAGTCTTCTCCATGAGCTCAGTCGTGGAGCACCAGTCCTGATGGGTGGCGTTCTGGGCGAGCAGCTCCTTCTCGAGCGCTGCGATGCCGGCGTCGTCGCCCTCGGCGTACAGATTGGTACGCTTCTCCATGGCGGCAAACGGAGCCCAACTCTTGGGGATCACGATGTCGGCGCCCTTGAAGGCCTCGGCCATGGTGTTGACCTGCTTAAAGGTGGTGCCGGACTCGGCGGCATAGCCCTTGGCGCGCTCGACGACCTCGGGCATGAGGTCGTAGCCCTCGGGGTGGGCCAAGGTGACGTCCATGCCAAAGCGGGGCAGCAGGCTGATCAGCGACTGCGGGCAGGACAGCGGCTTGCCGTAAGAGGGCGAATAGGCCCAGGTGACGGCAACCTTCTTGCCCTTGAGGTTCTCGAGGCCGCCAAACTCGTTGATGAGGTAGAGCATGTCGGCAGAGGACTGCGTGGGGTGGTCGGAATCGGACTGCAGGGAGATGAGCGTGGGACGATGATCCAGAACGCCGTCCTCGTAAGCCTGCTGGACAGACTCGGAGACCTCGGCCATGTAGGCGTCGCCCTTGCCGATGTACATGTCGTCGCGGATGCCGATGACGTCGGCCATGAAGGAGATCATGGTAGCGGTCTCGCGGACGGTCTCGCCGTGAGCGATCTGGGACTTCTTCTCGTCCAGGTCCTGCAGCTCAAGGCCGAGCAGGTTGGCGGCCTTAGAGAAGGAGAAGCGCGTACGGGTGGAGTTGTCGCGGAACAGGGAGACGGCCAGACCCGAGTCGAAGATCTTGGACGAGACGTTGTTCTCGCGCAGCTCGCGCAGGGCGTCGGCGACGATGTAGAGAGCCTTGAGCTCATCGGTGGTCTTGTCCCAGGTGTGCAGGAAGTCGCTGCCGTACATACCCTTAAAATCGAGGCCGTTCAGCTGCTCGACGAGCTCGGTAAACTTGGCGTCCATGGAAATGTCCTTTCTAAAGGTGAAACGATCGCAATGAGTAGATGTGCTCCGGCATGCGCGTGTGGCTAGAACATGCAGAGCACTATGACGAGGACCCGCTACCGTTGAGGAAGCATGGGAGATAACGACCGCGGGCCCCAAGTCAACAGGGGGTGCCGGGGACACGAGCGGCCCCCGGCTCAACAAAATCGAGGAATGGGACTAATCGATCTTGTTGTTGGTCAGACCAGCGCGGAACACGGTGGCGTCGCCATCGGCCTGGCTCGGATCGTAGAGGTTCAGGGCAGCCACATACATGGCGGCAGCGGTGACCAGGTCGTCCTTGTAGGTGACCTCGTTGGGAGCGTGAGCCTGAGACTCGGCACCCGGGCCAAAGCCCACGCAGGGGATGCCGTAGCGGCCCTGGATGGAAACGCAGTTCGTGGAGAAGGTCCACTTGTCGCACAGCGGGCGACCGGTGCGCTTGTCCATGCTGGGCTCGCAGCCGATGCGCTCGTCACCGAACATGGCCTTGTGGGCGTCGACGAGGGCCTTGACGTGCGGAGCGGTCTCCTTGTTGATCCACGTGGGGAAGTAAGCCTCGGTCTCGTAGACCTCGCCGGTCCAGGACGGACGGTCGTACATGTACATGGAGACCTTCACGTCGTCGCCGTACTTCTTGGCGGCCGGCAGGTTGCGGATCTCGTCCAGGCAGGACTCCCAAGTCTCGCCGGCGGTCATGCGACGGTCGATGGAGATGGCGCAGGAATCGGCCACGGCGCAGCGGCTGGGGCTGGTGTAGAAGATCTGGCTGACGGTGCAGGTGCCGCGGCCCAGGAAGCGGGCATCCTCGTAGTGCTCGGGGTTGTACTTGGGGTCGAGCATCTTGACGAGACCCTTGATGTCGGTCGACTCGTCGCAGCCGTTGTTGTTGAGGGCGCGGACGTCGGCGATGATGTCAGCCATCTTGTAGATGGCGTTGTCGCCGCGGTCGGGAGCAGAGCCGTGGCAGGAGGTACCGTGAACGTCGACGCGGATCTCCATACGGCCGCGGTGACCGCGATAGATGCCGCCGTCGGTAGGCTCGGTGGAAATGACGAACTCGGGCTTAATGCCGTCCTTGTTGTAGATGTACTGCCAGCACATGCCGTCGCAGTCCTCTTCCTGGACGGTGCCGACGACCATGATCTTGTAGCCCTCGGGGATGAGGCCCATGTCCTTCATCATCTTGGCGGCGTAGGTAGCAGAAGCCATGCCGCCCTCCTGGTCGGAGCCACCGCGGCCGTAGATGATTTCGTCGGTCTCGTAGCCCTCATAGGGATCGGCATCCCAGTTCTCGATGTTGCCGATGCCGACGGTGTCGATGTGGGAGTCGATGGCGATGATCTTGTCGCCCTCGCCCATAAAGCCCATGACGTTGCCCAGGCCGTCAACCTTGACCTCGTCATAGCCAAGGCTCTCCATCTCGGCCTTGATGCAGGCAACAACCTCACCCTCCTCGCAGGACTCAGAGGGGTGCGAGATCATAGCGCGCAGGAAGCGAGTCATATCAGCACGATGAGACTCAGCAGCAGCCTTGATAGCGTCGAAATCGAGTTCTTTAGCCATTGTTCATAACCTTTCAAACGAAGGAATCTACCTGTGAGGTGGCGGAGCGATACCTATTTACTCCGCTCCAACGATTAGCAAGTGGGATATTCGCCTTCCCAAACAATGCGGCGATACTGGTCGGGGTCCGTGTCACCTTCCGTGGAGAAGCAGAGCACGGAACTCGTCTTGTCCAGACCGATGAGTTCCTTGAGCTCGGCGTACTCGGGATCGAGCATGAGGGTCTCGACCAGGCCGGTGGTCACTGCGCCGGACTCGCCGGAAATGACGCGCGGGTCACCCTTCTCGGGAGCACCCAGGGTGCGCATGCCGCGAGCGGTGACCCAGTCGGGGCAGGACACGAAGGCGGTGGTGTGGTTGCGCAGGATATCCCAGCCCAGGATGTTGGGCTCGCCGCAGCACAGGCCGGCCATGATGGAGGGCATGTCGCCGTCCACGATGCGCGGGTCGCCGTCGCCGGCGGCAGCGCCCTTGTACAGGCAGGCGGCCGGAGCGCACTCGACCACAACGAAGGTCGGCGGGTTATCGGGATACAGGTTGGTAAAGTAGCCCACCACGGCGCCGGCGAGCGAACCCACGCCAGCCTGGACAAACACGTGCGTCGGGCGGTTGATGGCCATCTCGCGCAGCTGCTCGGCAGCCTCGGAGGCCATGGTGCCGTAACCCTCCATGATCCAGGACGGGATCTTCTCGTAGCCCTCCCAGGCGGTGTCCTGAACGATGACGCCGCGCTCGCAGGCATCGGCCTCGGCGGCGGCCATGCGCACGCACTCGTCGTAGTTGACCTCTTCGATGGTCACCGTGGCGCCCTCGGCGGCGATGTTATCGAAGCGGGGCTTGGTAGAACCCTTGGGCATGTGCACGACGGCCTTCTGGCCCAGCTTGTTGGCAGCCCATGCCACGCCGCGGCCATGATTGCCGTCGGTGGCGGTAAAGAAGGTGGCCTGGCCAAAGTCCTTGGCAAGCTGATCGGAGGTCAGGTAATCGAAGGTGCAGTCGGCAACGTCCTTGCCGGTCTCGTCGGCAATGTAGTTGGCCATGGCAAACGAGCCGCCCAGGACCTTAAAGGCGTTGAGGCCAAAGCGATAGCTCTCGTCCTTAACGCACAGGTTGGACAGGCCCAGGCGCGCGGCCTGGCCGTCCAGGCGGGCAAGCGGAGTGACGGTGTACTGGGGGAACGACTGGTGGAAGGCACGGGCCTTCTTCACGTGGTCGAGGCTCATGATTCCCAAGTGCTTGTCATCGCTCTTGGGCATCGTGTTGCCCGCCCACTGGATCTTATCGGCCATACGGTGAACTCCTTAAGTCCTCTCTTGCCGGCCCCCGCATACGCGTTTCAGCCCATTCCCATTCATGCGACTGAACTTTTATGTGGATGCCAAACAAAAAGTTTGTTAGCACTGTTCTATCACACTTTTTGATTGGCAAACCTAACAAATTGTTTGTTGCCGTAATCGGTACCTTTTCGCCGCCGAACGGTCATGAATTGCCTTGTTGATGGATTTGTTTGCGGTCATGTGTGGTTTATGGCAAAGTGTGCCCAAACTAATTTTTAGGAAGGTACCCATGACCCCCGCACAGATTGAGTTTTACAAGCGCCTCGCACACGGTCTGGCGCTCCAATTTGGCCCCAACTGCGAAGTCGTCGTCCACGATCTGGAGACCGAGGACGTGGACCACTCCATCGTAGTGATCGAAAACGGCCACGTCAGCGGACGCAAACTGGGTGACGGCCCCAGCCATATCGTGTTTGAGTCCATGCACGAGGGCGCCACCGACGTACACGACCGCGAGCCGTACCTCACTAAAACCACCGATGGCAAGCTGCTCAAGTCCTCGACCATCTTTATCCGCAACGACGAGGGCAAGCCCGTCGGCATTTTGGGCATCAACTTTGACATTACGCTTATGAAGGCTTTTGAGCGTTCGCTCGACGCCTTTACCGGCACCGGCGGCACGGGCTATACCGAGCCCGAGCCCATTACCAAGAACATCGGCGACCTGCTCGAGGACCTGCTGCACGAGTGCGAGCAGTTTGTGGGCAAGCCCGCGGCACTCATGACCAAAGACGAGCGTATTCGTGCCATTGGCTACCTCGACCGTCGCGGCGCCTTCCTCATTTCCAAGTCGAGCGAGCGCGCCTGCGAGTTCTTTGGCATCTCCAAGTACAGTTTTTATAGCTACCTCAATGAGGCCAAGGCGGCGGCCGGCGACAAGTAGGCGCTCGCCTGGATTGCCCCTCCCCTTTTGGGCGCGAGTTCTGGAAAGCACGAATCCAAGACCGAGCCGCTTGGGAAGTTCCATATAATCGATGTCATTAGTATTTCGAAAGGATGGAACAGAATGGCGTTGAGCAAGGCATCATGCACCGGTCGCGGATTGATTCCGGCAATTGGTGGACATGTGCACCGCATGTTCGATGAGGGTGAAGACGACCTGTTTTCGCTGAGCCTTGACGATGTGATGGATGATCGCCCGTGGACCGCCGACGAACTCATGGGCGGCGGCGCGGCTCGCCCGTCAAGCCCCAATCCCGCACTTGCGCCTAAGACCGCATCTGCGCCGACTCCTGCGCAGTCGGCTGTTTCGACGCCCGCGCCTACACCCGCACCCACTTCGGCGCCCACGCCCGCTCCCCGCCCCGCAAGTGACCCATCCGAGACGGCGGCATTTCTCGCAGCAGCGACGCAGGGCAAATCGGCCGACAGCACTGTTATGTACAGCGCCCAGCAGTTGCCTGTTCCTGCGGCACGCAAGCCTCCGGTCGCAAGGCTCGATGAGCCCGTTGCCCATCAGGTTGCCTACGATTCCTGGGCTGCAACCGATCTGGATGAGACCTCTACCGGCATGCCGGCGCTCGACGTTCCAGTTAACC
>CABUHP010000039.1 GCA_902491415.1 uncultured Collinsella sp. | reverse complement strand
GGAGTCTGTCGGCTTCTCCGATCCGTACTTTATCGGTTACTTTGGCCTGTTCGTAAAAGAGGGTTCCCCCTACCAAAACGCCACCAAGCTCAGCGACTTTAGCGGTGCCACGGTCCTCGGCCAAAAGGACACCATGCTCGACACCGTCATCGACGAGATCCCGGGCGTTGTGCACAAGAACCCGGTCGATTCGGTTCCCACGGTGTTCTCGAACCTGCTGCAGGGCACGTGCGATGCCGTGACCTACAACACCGAGAACGAGAAGGGCTATATGGCCCAAAATCCCGGTATCGTCCCCATCCATTTTGCCGAGGGCGAGGGCTTTAAGCAGGAGGTCGCGGCAAACGTCGGCTGCCGCAAGGGCTCGGACAAGCTGCTTAAACTCATCGACAAGACACTCAAGGGCATTAGCCAAGAGGAACGCGACCAAATGTGGGACGCGTGCCTCGATCGTCAGCCGGCATAGGGAGGCAGCATGAAAACCATCAATCGTCTGGCCTCCTTTATCAAGGCCGACCACCGTTACGTGTACCTGGGCACGAGCGTTATCGCGGCGCTCGGTCTGGCGTTTAGCCAGCGCAACCCCACGCCGTTGAGCTTCTTGGCGCCTACGGGCGTCTTCCAGGATTGCCTCTGGGCAATCCTTTGGGCCTGGCTCGTCGCGTCGGCGGCAGCGCTCATCACCAAGCTCATGCACTGGAGCGACTATTGCGAAAAGTCGCCGTTCGCATCCGAGCGTTTCCGCCGCGGCGCGCGCCTGGGTAGCTATGTTGTGGTCGCCATCGCGGCGATCTTCTTTATCGACCGTTGCGTCATGTCGTTTATCGACCTGGTGCAGGTGAGCATCGTCTCGGATTCCAACCCCAGCGACTTTTTGTCGAGCCTGGTCTACATGACCTACAAGAGCGGGGACTTCTTCATCCGCGGTATCGAGATCACCATCGCGCTTGCCACCTTCGGCACCGTCATTGCCTTTTTCCTGGCGCTGCTTTTTGTGTTCCTGCGCATTCAGACCTTCGATCGCGTGGACAACGACCTGGTGCGCTTCGTTAAGAGTATCGGCCGCGGCTTTGCGACCGTCTACTCCACTATCGTGCGCGGCACGCCCATGATGGTCCAGGGCCTGCTCATCTATTACGCGGGCTTCACCGTTTTGCGCGGCATGGGCTTCGAGACCGCTCAGGCCAACCAGATTTGGAGCACCTTCACCGCCGGCCTCGTTACCATCTCGCTCAACTCCACCGCCTACATGATGGAGGTCCTGCGCGGCGGCATCGAGTCCATCGATCCCGGCCAGGCCGAGGCAGCACGCTCGCTGGGCCTGTCGCAGTGGCAAGCCATGCGCAAAGTCGTGTTCCCCCAGGGCATTAAAAACGCGATCCCGGCGCTCACCAACGAGCTCATCATCAACATCAAGGACTCGTCGGTGCTCTCGGTTATCGGTGTGTTCGACCTCATGTACGCCACCACCACCGTCGCCGGCGTGTACTATCGCCAGATGGAAGTCTACTGCGTGGCGCTCGTGGTCTACCTGATCCTGACGCTCGTGGCGAGCCGCCTGCTCGAGGCCTTTGGCAAAAAGCTCGGCGCCGAGGCTCCGGTCACGCTGCCCAGCTCCAACTAGGCTCAAGACGAGGAGAATCATCATGGCAGATACCGCCATTACCGGCGTTGCGGCCGCCGCACAGACCAATGAGCCGCTCATCCGCGTCGAGGGCCTGCGCAAGAGCTTCGGCTCGCTCGAGGTGCTCAAGGGTATCGACCTGTCCGTTAACCCCGGCGAGGTCGTCACCATTATCGGCGCCTCGGGCTCGGGCAAGTCGACCTTCCTGCGCTGCCTCAACCTGCTCGAGACCCCGGACGCGGGCCACATCTGGTTCCACGGCCAGGACCTCACGGCCGAGCGCTGCAACATCAACAAGCTGCGCGAGGACATCGGCATGGTGTTCCAGGGCTTTAACCTGTTCAACAACATGGATGTGCTCGACAACTGCACGCTCGCGCCCGTCACGCTCAAAAAGATGAGCAAGGCCGAGGCCGAGAAGGTCGCGATGGAGCATCTGACGAGCGTGGGGCTCGAGAAGTTCGCGCACGCCGCCGTGGGTCGCCTGTCCGGTGGTCAAAAGCAGCGTGTGGCCATCGCCCGCGCCCTGTGCATGAATCCGCAGATCATGCTGTTCGACGAGCCGACCTCCGCGCTCGACCCCGAGATCGTGGGCGAGGTGCTCGAGGTCATGCGCAAACTCGCTGCCGACGGCATGACCATGGTCGTCGTCACGCACGAGATGGCCTTTGCCCGCACGGTGTCCGACCGCGTGGTCTTTATGGACAAGGGCGTAGTGCTCGAGGACGCCGCGCCGGCAGAGCTCTTTGGCAACCCCAAGCACCAGCGTACCCGCGAGTTCCTCTCGCGTTATCTCGAGGACAAATAATGCAAGCGAACGTGGCAAAGGGACCGCCTCTTTGCCACGTTATTTTTGGAGGAAGGCATGGCCGAGGTTTGGCGCTTCTTTGCGCACGAGGATGATTTTGCCGATATCGATGAGGTCGGCGCGTGCGAGCGCCTGGGCCGCGTGCTGTCGTTTCCGACGATTTCGAGCATGGATGCCCAGACGGTGGACTGGCAGGCGTTTGACGACCTGCGCGCCTATATGCAGCAGGGCTGGCCGCGCGTGTTTGCGACGGGCGAGGTCGAGCTCATCGACCATTCGCTGCTCGTGACGCTTGCCGGCACCGACCCCGCCCTCAAGCCGGTCATGCTCATGGGCCACATGGACGTGGTTCCCGTGGTGCCGGGCACCGAGACGGACTGGACGCACGATCCCTTTAGCGGGCACGTGGACGACACCTATATTTGGGGTCGCGGCGCCATCGATATGAAAGACCAGGTTGCGGGCATCTTAGAGGCCGTTGAGTATGCGCTGGCGCACGGCTGGCAACACGAACGAACGCTGCTGCTGGCCTTTGGCCAGGATGAGGAGACCACGCAGTACGGCGCGGGTGCCATTGGTCGCGCGCTCGAGGAGCGTGGCGTTGAGCTTGAGTACCTGATCGACGAGGGCGACTATCGTATCGTTGCGGCTGCCGAGTACAGCGCAGGTGAGGGTTGGCTTATGCATGCCGATCTTGCCGAGAAGGGCTATGCCGATATCGTGCTCAGGACGAAGAGCGAAGGCGGGCATTCTTCCAACCCTTACGGCGGCACGTCGCTCGAAGTGCTCAGCCGCGCTATTGCCGCGATTTGCGATATCGAGTGGCCGGCGCGTGTGACCGACCTGCTTGCCGCGCAGCTCGTCGAGCTGGGGCTTTATACCGCAGACGAGATTGCTGCCAGCAAGGATGCCATCGTGCGCGACTGCCTCGCCAGCAAAAAGCTGTACCCGCTTGTAACCACCACCTGCGCGCCCACGCAAATCGAAGGCGGCAGTACCGGTGCCAACGTAATGCCGCAGGATATGTGGGCCAATATCAACTTCCGCATGCTCGAGGGCACGAGCGTGGCCGATGTCGTGGCCTGCTGCCGCGAGGCCGTTGCCACCGCTGGGCTCGCTGGCCGAGTCGAGGTCGAGCTGGGCCCCGGCAGCTCCGAGCCCTCGCCGTCCCCGCGCGTGGGCGGTCCGGGGCTCGAGGCCGTTCGCGCCATCGCCGCCCGCTATTTCCGTGATCCCAAGGGGACGGAGGAAAACGGATCGTCTGCGGTGGGCCAAGAGCCGATCAGCATCGTGCCCTCGACCGTGATTGGCGCAACCGATGCCGCCAACTACCAGCGCATTTGCCGCGAGTGCATCCGCTTCTCCGCCTTTGTGGTCGACGATGACGAATGCGACCGCGGCGTCCACGGCACCAACGAGCGCATCACCCGTCGCGCCTACCTCCAAGGCACCCGCTTCCTCATCGCCCTGCTCCGCACGCTCTAGAATGTGACAAAGGGACTGAGCCGATTTCATCGGTAATGAGACAAAAACTGTAATAGAAAAAGGCTAAGATATCTTAAGAGACATATGCTGGGGTTGGTATTCCTTGAACGACCGCGGGCATGTGCCAGACCGCCTCGGCCCCCGGGGAGCGCCCGGGCAGGTCGCCGTGTGACTGGGGAGGAAATTATGCAGGAGCTCAGAGAGATGACGTCTCGACTCGTGAATATTGCTACCGGGGGGGTGTCTAAGCAGGGAACTTCCTGGTGAACACCGGCCGCGCGAGCGGTGGTCCGTCATGTCTTGTGGCCGTCGTCGCGGGCTGCGCTCGGTCTCGCCATATGCGATTGTTCTGGCCCTCGCCATCGCGCTGACGGCGAGTTTCTTCCTGCCGCTTCGTGCCGAGGCGGCAATTTCGGACCACACGGTTCCGACGACTTCGCCTTCGGGGACAACAATTAACCTGTTTGATTACTGGGTGAATCCGGATAACCATCTGTCGGTTTCCGGCAACGGCGGCATCAACGCAAGCCACCGGTTCCAGTTTAACGATGGCCAGGGTGATGCACCGCTCAACCATTGGACGGGCAACACGAACCCGCAGCCCGGCATTGTCAGCAACACGCTTTCAGACGGCTACCCGCAGCTTTCCGGTACCTATGGCGGCGACTCCCTCCGCTATCTGTTCGATTCCTCTGCCCAGACCGGCAAGACGTCCCATTTTGGCGTGACGGGCCTCCTCAAGGTTCAGGACGGCTACTACGTCTATGACAGCTCCGAAAACTACGCAGCCTACAACGCTGACAAGAATGCCTTCGACGTCTATGACACCTGGGGCATTGACAAAGTGGGCGATTCGTCCCATCGGGGTCAGTTCTTCCCGTTCGATGCGGCAGACAAGGTGTTCAAGGAGGAAAGCGGCCGGCTCGTCCAAAATGGCATCACGGCAGACAACGCCGGTAACCACGTCAACCACCACTTCGGCCTCTCAATGTCCACGCGATTCGTGCAGCCCAACGGCGGCCTGACGAACGATAAGAAGGACATGACCTTCGAGTTCGCCGGCGATGATGACGTCTGGGTGTTCATCGATGATGTCCTCGTGGGTGATATCGGCGGTATTCACAGCCGTGCGAGTCTGAGTATCAACTTTCATACGGGCGACATTAAGGTGAACGACAAAAGCGACGGCACGCTGCTGAGCAAGTACCAGGCGGCGAAAAAGGGCACTTCGGGCTTCGACGGCAACACCTTCAAAGACGGCACCAACCACACCCTCAAGTTCTTCTACCTGGAGCGCGGCGCCACCGACTCCAACATGGAGCTCAAGTTCAACCTCGTGACGGTGCCCGAGTCCGACATCATCAAGTTCGACCAGGATGGCGGTCCGGTGGAGGGTGCTCAGTTCGCGCTGTACAAGACAGACGAGAACTTCACTGACACGACCGCTAATCAAAATAACCTACTTGGCTCCGGCACCACGAACGCGAATGGACAACTGACGCTCACAAATAACGTGGACAACGGCGTTATCAACTTCGATGACCTTTATAAAGAGTATCATTACCAGCACTACCTCCTGAAGGAAACAAAAGCGCCCAACGGTTACCGCTCGAGCCTCACGGCAACGGACGGTAACATGCAGCTCGAGTACGTGCCCGCAAGCGACAAGAAGGACGCGGGCGGCGTCATCATCAACCGCGGCGGTATGGACGCGGACAGCGTCGTGTGGAAGACCGGTGCGTTCGCCGCTGCGAAGGAGACCATCACCGCGCCGTCGACCGTGTACAAGGCAAATGATAACCTGACGAAGTCCGACAAGATCGACGACCTGGAGTCCGGCATACTGTTCGCTGTGGTGCTCAAGCGCGATAAAAGCGCAAACGCAGATATCAAAGATCAGAACAATTGGTACGCCGTGTCGGGCGACCCATCGACGGGAATGGGGTACACCCTCGCCGAGAAGTCGAGCAAGGCCGGCGCTATCGAGGCGGCGAAGAAGGACCTGCACGCCTTCACGCTCAACACGAGCGGCCAGTACCAGGTAGAGATTCAAAATCTGCCCGGTGATATCTCCAAGTACTACTACCTGCTGAGCGGTGATGCCCGCAAGGATGCCGAGTACACGGTGGCCATCTACTACACAACGGCGAGCTCCATCGCCGAAGCGAGGATGGACAACACGGTCCACGTGTTCAGCGATGACCTCCCCGACGGCAAGGAGAATTTCCGGCGGCAGTTCGCCACGCGCCTGCTCGTCACGAACATCCAGAATCGCCTGTTCGTGCAGAAGACCGATTCCGAGGGTAAGCCCGTTGACGGGGCGAAGTTCGGCCTGTACAAGTCCACCCAGGTGACTGAGGATGCGAACGGCAAGGCCGTGCTCAATGGCGAACAGACCCCCTACGACACCCTGACGACAAGGTCGGTCGCCAACCCGGTCAAGCTCGAAGGTGCGGGCATATTCCCGTATACGAGCGACGGTAAAGAGCCGCTCGTGAAGGACACCTACTACCTAAAGGAGGTCTCGGCGCCCCAGGGCTTCCTGCTTAACGACACGCTCACCAAGGTGATTGTGGACGATTACGGCGTCCACGCCGATGCTGGTACGCCCGATGACGGCGTTTCGACGTTCGTGGGCGTGGGCTCGCTCCTGAAGAGCCTGGGCCAGTTTGGCGCAGAGGGCGACATTGACAACACGCTCACGTGGATCAAGGGCCAGCGCCAGACGTCCGACGGGACGCTCGACGGCAACGACAACCTTTCCTGGAACAATGACGCCAAGGGTGGCGAGGATGAGGTACATCTCAAGTACGGCGCCAATGGACGTGTCTACCAGTATGGGCCCACCAAAGAGGGCGAACCCTACCGCCTGAAGACCGAGACGGGCTGGCTACGTATGGGCATCACGCAGGACGTGCTTGGTGACACTAATGCGAAGGGCGCCCGCGCCGATCTGCGTGGCATGAACCTGAACGCCCTGTTCACGGGCGCCACCTGCGTGCGCGTGGCGAACAAGCGCGAGGCAAGCTTCGAGGTGACCAAGAGTGTCGTGGTGCCGAAGGGGCTGACGGGCAAACCGGATGCGGGGTTCACCTTCAAGTTCACCGTGCCTGATGGGAAGACGTATAAGGCTGCAGTCTTCGAGAAGGCGGGCGCGGCCGATGAGAAGCAGGTCGGCGATATGTTCGACCTGACGAACGGCCGCGAGCAGACCATCACGGCCGGCCAGACGATCCGCGTGTACGGTCTCGACGAGCACGACGCCTACACGGTGCAGGAGCTGACCGGTACGGATAAGATGCCGGCCGGCTACACGCTGACCAAGCGCGAGCAGGGCGGCAACGCCCTGAGCGGCGAGGGCGCCAGCATCTCCGGCACGATTGCGAAGCAGAACGCCAACGGCACGTTGGCCGAAGCCAACAAGCTGGTATTCACGAACACCTACAGCGTAAAGCCGCCGGTGACGCTCACCAATGCGTTCTGGGCGCAGAAGGTGCTCCGGGGCCGTGACTGGAAGGATGGCGATAGCTTCAAGATTTACCTGCGCGCGGACAAGGGCACGCCGATGCCCGCCGGTGCCAAGGATGCGCCCGTGAGTGGTATGAAGCAGGTTGTGAAGACCGTCAAGAACGGGGACACGTTCGACTTCGGCAATATTGAGTACGCCAAGCCCGGCACCTACACCTATCTCATTGCCGAGGCCACGCCGTCTCAAAACGACGCTGACTGGTTGCCCGGGTTCGGGTATTCGAGCGCTACCTACCGTGTCACGGTGACGGTGAGGGATAACGGCGACGGCACGCTGTCGCAGCCGGCAGTCAAGATGGAGCAGACCTACACCGACGACGGTATGAGCCAAAAGGACAACCCGATCGAGGTCGCTGACAAAATCGCCAAGATCACGAACACCTATAACACCGATGAGAAGACCATCTCCTTCAACGTGCAGAAGACGTATGCCGACCAGTCCGGTGCAAATCCGCTTGTGAAGGATAAGTTCACGTTCCAGCTCGAGGCACTCGGCGGGATGAAGAATGATGCCGTGCCGAGTGGAGCCATCGATTTCGGCAAGCTCGCCACCTCCTACAGCGTCGGTGCCAGCAAGGTCCCCATGCCTAAGGGGTGCACGTCCACCACGACCACGGCGAAGAACGATGACGACGGTATCGCTGCGTTCCCGCAGATCACCTATACGATGGAGAGCGAGAACCTCACCTACGTGTACAAGGTGACCGAGGTCAAGGATTCCGATACATCGACGTCCAGTGGCATGGGCTACGACGATACGGTGTACTACGTGCTGGTGAAGAACCAGCAGGTTGATAACGAGTCTGGGACGGGTAAGTGCCTGTCCTCCACGGTCACGTATTGGAAGGCCGACGGCACGCAGCTGACGGACGCCAACGGATATATCCCGTTCAAGAACACCTACACGGTGACCCAGGCGACGTCGGCGCCGGTTAACGTGCAAAAGACGTTCACCGGGCGCGCGTGGGAGACGAGCGATGCGTTCGACTTCACCCTGACGCCGGCGGATGATGCGACGAGGGATGCGGTTAAAAACAAGGTCGTTACCCAGAGGAAGGCTACCGACTCCGATGAGACCGGCGATCTGACGACTAAGGTTGAGATCGCAGGCGCCGGTGACGCGACGCGTTCTGCAACCTTCGGTGCGGGCGACCTGGTGTTCACCAAGTCGGGCACGTATACGTTCAATGTGAACGAGACGAAGCCGACCGACGCGGATAAGACTGGTATTGCGTATGACGGCCATACGTCCACGGTGACGTACACAGTGACCGATATCGAGAACGGCAAGCACACCGGTAAGCTGACCGCGTCGGTTGCGTACGACAACAAGCAGGCGACGACGGATGCCGACCGGCAGGTGACGGACGCCGCCGCGTTCACCAACATCTATGCGGCCTCTGGTACCTACGCGGGCATCGATGTGACCAAGACTCTGGTTGGTACCCCGCTGAAGAATGGCATGTTCCCGTTCACCATCGAGGCGATGACGTATAACGGTACGACGGCCCCGGAGCCGGCTGATACCGATAAGTCGTTCAAGAACACCGTGGGCAAGGATGACGCTGACGATACGCAGACCGCCACGATGTCCGGCAAGCTGAAGATGAACTTCACGCAGCTGAGCTACAACAAGGTGTATGTGTACAAGGTGTCTGAGGCGCATGGCGCCAACGCTGGTGGATACACGTATGACACCGAGTACCCCGGTGACGCCTACGTGCTCATTGCGGTGAAGCCGAATCCGGACAACAAAGGCCAGCTCTACACCGAGACGACCATCGCGAAGGGCCCGGGCGTGACGGCGCTTGTTGGCGGGGGCGGCAACGTTGATGCGCTGACGGCCGAGGCGATTAAGGGCCTCGATACCACGACCAACTACGTGAAGACGGTCTCGAGTCGCAATGCGAAGCCCGCTACGCCTACCGTCCCGTTCAAGAACAGTTACAAGTCAGACGCCAGCGACGAGCTGACCCCGCAGGTGACGAAGAAGATCTCAGGTGTTGAGAGCACGGAGAAGGCGTTCTCGTTCACGCTGACCGCCACGGAAGAGACACAGCAGAAGATCGCCGCCGGCGACTTGGGTGTGTCGGACGACCTGGCGGGCGACGCGCACGCGGAGTCCAAGGCCACGAAGGACAAGATTATCAAGGACAAGGGCCAGACGGTCGACTTCTCGAATATGACGTTCAACAAGGCGGGCGAGTACACGTTCACGCTCACCGAGGTGCACAACGCTGATGATGATCCCGCGGCGGACGGCGTGCAGAACGCCGGCTGGACGATGGACGATTCCACCTACACCGTCACGGTGAAGGTTGAGGACAAGAATGCCAAGCTGACTGTCACAGGCGTGACGGTAGAGAAGGGCGGCGATGACAAGAGCGAGACGCTTGAGGTCAAGAACGGCAAGGTGAACCTCGCCACCTTCAACAACACCTACGACGCAAAGGGTTCCGTAACCCTGGCGGCGAAGAAGCACTTTACAGGCGGCACCCTTGAGAACCAGCAGTTCTCATTCCAGGTGAAGGAGGGCAATAAGGTTGTCGCCGAAGAAAAGAACGATGCCAATGGCAACATCACCTTCCCGGCCATTTATTACACCGAGGCCGGTGAGCACGACTACACCATCAAGGAGGTCGAAGGCGCCGACCCGACTATCGTTTACGATGGCAAGACGGTGAAAGTGCACGTTAGCGTCACCGATAACAAGAACGGCACGCTGAGCGCGGCCGCCACCTACGACGGCGAGAAGGCCGTGCCGACCTTCACCAACTCGAAGCCGACGGCCGACGCCACTATCGAGGCGACGAAGATCCTCAAGGGCAAGGACCTGACGGCTGGTGCGTTCACTTTCGGCCTATATCAAGGCGACACGACTACGGTTGATCCCATCCAGACTGTCCAGAACGACAAGGACGGCAAGATTAAGCTCATCCTCACCGGTCTGACCATAGGCGAGTACGACTACACGCTCAAGGAGGTCGCTGACAGCGATTCGACCATCACCTA
>CABUHP010000038.1 GCA_902491415.1 uncultured Collinsella sp. | reverse complement strand
TAAGGCTGGACGCGGTAACGCTTCGCTTCCTCGGGCGTCAGCGCCAAAGCGCTCTCGGTCTCCTCAAAGCCGTCGGCACCCGTCGAATGCAACACATAGAGGTTCTTGCGCGAAAGCAGCTCGTTTTTGAGCGAGACCACGCGCTCGTTGAGGTGCTGGGCGCCAAGTGAACCGCCAAAGACGAGCAGCAGCGTAGCGTCCTCGGGAACGCCAAGTGCCTTGCGGCCGCGAGCGCGATCGCCCTCGATCACCGAGCGACGTACGGGGTTGCCGGTCATGAGCACGTGGTCAGGGTCACCTTCGCGTTCAAAGACCGAGCGCGCTGCCGGCACCGAGATGCACACGCGGGCGGCGTGGGAGTTCATCATCTTGTTGGCCAGGCCCGGAACAGAGTTCTGCTCATGCAGCAGATACGGAACACCCGCGCCCTTGCACCACCCCAGCAGCGGAACCTCGACATAGGCACCAAAACCGATGGCGGCATCGGGCTTGCCGACCTTTGAGAAATGACTGGCGAGCGCACGCTTGGCCTTGTTGACACGCCATAGCGAGGTCAGCGCCGTCCAGGGACGGGAGCGGTCGAAGCCCGTGACCGTAATGGGCACAAAATCAAACCCAGCCTCAGGGACCAGACGACCCTCGAGCTTGCGCGACTGGCCCACGAACACAACGTGGTGGCCACGGTCACGCAGCTCTTCGGCCAAGGCGAGCGCGGGGTTGATGTGTCCTGCCGTGCCGCCGGCTGCAATAGCAACGGTCATTTTATCGGTCATGGTAGTCCCTTCGTACACGCGGTCCCTGGTCGTCGGTACGCAGACGCGCCGACGGGTCCGAGTTCAAATCGATTCGATTATATCCGCCGCCCGCATTGCGAGGAGTGGGGCGCTGAGGACGACCTTGCGGAGCCGTTCGCGGGCGTGGACGAGCTGCCGGCTCGGATGCAGAACCATCCAGAACGGTAAAGCCACTACGCGAAGATCGCTCGCCGCGCACGTGGGGCACGCCGGCGGTACTCTCATCCATAACGGCAAAGCTCTCACGGCGGCGGTCATACTCATCGCGGCGGGCGCTCTCGTACGAAACGCGCAGGATCAATCCGGCAAGCATGAGCGACACAATAATCGACGAACCGCCGTAGCTAATAAACGGCAACGGCTTGCCCGTCATGGGAAACACGTTGAGGATGCCCAGCGCGTTAATCAAAAACTGCACCGCGAGAATGACCGCGGAGCCAGACGCCATGAGCGCGCCCCGACGATCGGTCGCCTGCTCGGCAATGCGAAACGCCGAGTAGATCAGCATCGCAAACACCAAGAAGAACAGCACGGTTCCGACAAAACCGACTTCCTCGCCAATGATGGCCAGGATGTAGTCGTTGTGCGCCTCGGGCAGATACGAATACTTCATGGTTGAGTTGCCGATGCCACGGCCGAACAGACCGCCCGAGGCAAAGGCCATGATGGCAAGCGTGGCCTGATAGCCGTCACCATACTCGTCGGCCCAAGGGTTCAAGGCAACCTGAATACGCACCATACGGTACGGCTCTGCGACAAGCGCAATCACGATCACCAGAATGCCGAAGATTAGCACGCCGATGATAAATCTGGGGTCGAGACCCGCAAACAACGCCATGCACATGAGGGTCAACAGGATGATCAGGACGGTACCGAAATCGGGCTGGATAAAGATCAGAAAGAGCGAAATGCCCAGGTAGATGCCCATCTTGCGAAGGAATTCGTTGATGTTGCCACCGGGCGAAAAGAAGCGATCAAGCATGATGGCCGAATACGCAATGGCAAATGGCTTTAAAAACTCGGAAGGCTGGAACTGAATACCGGCGATGTTGAGCCAGCGCGTGGCGCCACGACTGCCGCTGCCCACCAAGAACACCAGAAGCAGTAGCCCCATCATGCCGATAAGGAAGATCCTGAGCACATCCTCCCCAAACCAGCTGTCCGGCAAAACGCACACGATGGCAATCAGCGCCAGAACACCGACCACGGCAAACGCGGCCTGTCGACCCAGAAAAAACGTCGCCGAGCCATTCTCGTGCAGCGCCTCGACCGAAGACGCCGAGTACACCATCAGCAGGCCAAAGCACACCAAGGTAAACAGACAGGCCATGAATATCAAACGGGGGCGCATGATACGGGCGGGAACGCCGGCAATATAGCGTTCGCTAAACGTCTGCCCGCCGCGACCGGAACGCGGTGTGCTGCGCCGCGAGGAAGCACGGTCCGAGTCGGGCCTCCTCATACCTTGTCGGGGGCTCTCCTCTCTCACCGGCAACCCCTATTCCATTTGCGATTTCGCCGCAGCGGCAAGCTGGGCCACATAGTCCTTAAACACGCGGCCGCGCTCCTCATAGCCCGAAAACTCATCGAACGAAGAGCAGGCAGGAGAAAGTAAGATCACATCGCCACGGCTCGACAGCGAACGGGCAACGTCCACGGCGTCGCGCAGGTCATCCGCCTGAGCGATATCCACATCGCCATCGACATCGGCCTCGTCCATAGCGGCGGTGAAGCGCTCGCGCGCATCGCCAAAGCAGACGACCGAGCGCACGTTGTCCATAACAACGCGCGCGAAGTCCGTGAGCGGCGTGCCCTTATCGTGGCCGCCGAGCAGCAAGATCACGTCGTCATCGGGAAATGCCGTCAGTGCCTTCTCGACCGCATCGGTGTTGGTCGCCTTGGAATCGTTGACGTAGCGCACGCCGTCAATCTCACCACAAGGCTCCACACGGTGCTCGAGCGGCTGGAACGAGACCAGACCGCGGCAGACACCATCGACATCGGCACCGACTGCCAGGGCAGCCGTGGCAGCGCACAGGGCATTGATAACATTGTGATGGCCCGAGATCTTGAGCTCGGATGTAGCGATGAGCGGGGTCTCGACGCCCTTCAGGCGCACGATCATCTTGCCATCGCGCACAAAGGCGGCATCCTCGCCCTCAGGCTCGTCAAAGGCAACCTTGCAGATGCGACGACCCGGCATGTAGATGTACTCATCGAACTCGTGAATGCCGGCGTCTTCGACGTCGACAACCGCCAGATCGTCATCGACCATATTGTCAAACAGTTTGATCTTGGCAAGCGCATAGTTCTTATGGCTCTTATGCCAGCCCAAGTGGTCGGGAGTGATGTTGAGCAGCACCGCCACGCGAGGATGAAGCTCGGCGGTCGTAGCAATCTGGTAGCTCGAGAGCTCGGCCACAAACCACTCGTTATGAGCTCGGCCGTCAATCTCGTTGACCGGCGGCTCGCCGATGTTGCCGACAGCTACGCTGGCCTCGCCGGCAGCCTTGAGCAGATAATCAGTCAGCGACGTGGTGGTCGTCTTGCCGTTGGTACCCGTGATGGCAATCCAGTTATCGGGCGACAGGCGATAGGCAAACTCGGGCTCACCCATAATCTGGGCGGCATGCTCGCGCCCGGCCTTAAAGAAGCCCGAGAACTCCGAGATGCCCGGGCACGTCACGCATACGTCATAGGCGCCCTCGACCTGTTCGGTCCCATAGACAAACGACGCACCAGCAGCCTCGAGCGCACGCGTGGCGTCATTGGGCTCAGAGGTGCCGCCGCCATACACGGTAACGGCGCTTACGCGCTCGGGATGTGCCAGCGCCCAGCGGGCGACATCGAGACCGGATTTGCCCTGACCCAAAACGAGCAGGCTAAAGACATCAGCAAGAGGCATGAAAGACCACTATCCCAACTGGAAGAACAAAGCAAGGCCAACGGCACCAAAGGCCGCAGCGATAATCCAAAAACGGATGACGACCTTGGTCTCGGCCCAGCCCTTCTTTTCGAAATGATGATGGATGGGCGCCATAAGGAAGACGCGCTTGTGCGTAAAGTGGAAGTAGACAACCTGAATCATGACTGACAGGGTCTCAACGATAAACAGGCCGCCGATGATGAGGGAAACGACCTCGGTGTTGGTCATGATGGACGTGCAGGCAAACGCGCCGCCCAGGGCAAGCGAGCCGGTATCGCCCATAAAGATGCTCGCCGGATAGCAGTTGAACCACAGAAAGCCCAAGCAGGCACCGGCACACGCGGTGCAGAAGATGGACAGGTTCACGTCTCCGTGCAAAAACGCCATGGCGGCCATGGCGAGCATGGCGATCATGGAGGTGCCGCCAGCAAGACCGTCAAGGCCATCGGTCAGGTTCACGGCATTAGAAAGACCGGCGATCATCAGCCAGCAAAAGACAATGTAGAGCCACGGGAACGAAAGGCCGCAGATGGTGGTCGAAAGCACGCCAAGGTCAATCGTCAGGCCGCCGGGAAAACGAATCTCGGGGGCGACGCCGCACCAGTTGACGGCAAGTACCGTAAAGGTGACACAGATAATGGTTAGGCCGATCATCTTGGCATGGGGCGTCAGGCCGAGCGAGCGCCCATGCGTAACGGAGGTCAGGTCGTCGATCAGGCCCAGCACGCCGGTCGCCAGCGTGGCGAGAAGCACGAGCACGAGCTCGGTGGTGAGCTTGCCCATCAGCAGGCAGGCCAGCGAGATCGCGACGAGGATAACAACGCCACCCATGGTGGGCGTTCCCTGCTTAACCAAATGACGCTTGGGGCCGTCGGCACGAACCTGCTGGCCGATACCCTCGACCTTGAGCAGCTTGATCCACCACGGCATGAGCAGCAGCGCAATGGCAGCGGCGATGCCAAGCCCCAAAAAAGCCTGATACGTTGGATACGAGGGATTGCCGAACATGGGCTAGCACACACCTTCCACAAAGCGGTCGAGCTCAACAAAGCGGGAACCCTTGACCAGTACAACATCATGTTTTTCAAGCGCGCCGCCCATGCGGTTGAGCACCTGCTGATAATCGGAGAACACCTGGATGCGGTCCTCGTCCATACCCATCATGCGCGCGGCATCGGCCATAAGCTGGGCCAGCTCACCACCCACGCACGCCAGCATATCGAGCTTCTTGGCGGCGGCATAGGCGCCCACGAGCTCATGCATGCGAGGAGCCTCATCGCCCATCTCGCCCATCTCGCCCAGGATCGCCATGCGAGACCCCGTGCACGAAAGCGAGCACAGCAGATCGAGACCAGCAGCCATCGATTCGGCACTGGCGTTATAGGAGTCATCGATGATGCGGGCACCGCTCTTGGCGCGCTTGATCTCCTGGCGGTGACCGGTAATCGTGAGGCCCCTAAAAGCAGCATCGATCTGCTCGGGCGTCACGCGCAGGCGATAGGCAACCGCGGCGGCCTTAACGGCATTTGGAACGGACTGCACGCCGGGGATGGCAAGCATGGTATCGATTGTCTCGCCCTGACCAAAATCGAGAGTAAAGACCGGACGGCCCTCGTCATCAACACGAACTTCGCGGGCGCGGACCTCATCATCGTCCGAAACGCCGGCCAGCATCACGTCGATACCAGCAGGCTGGGCGAACGCATCGCGAATGAACGGCGTAAAGTCGTCCTCGCCGCCCAAAACCAGCAGCGGCAAGAAGTCGCCAGCGGCGCACATGCCCTGGACAATCTCGGCCTTAGCGCGGGCGATGTTCTCGCGGCTACCCAAAATGCCGATATGTGAGGTACCAATCTTGCTCACGATGGCAAGGTTGGGATTGGCGGACTGGGACAGGCGCTCGATCTCGTGGAAATGGTTCATGCCCATCTCGAGCACCAGGACCTCGGTATCGGCCGGAGCGGAAAGCACCGTGAGCGGCATGCCGATCAGGTTATTGAAATTGCCCTTGGTGGCCCAGACACGATAGCGCTTGGCGAGCACAGCGGCGAGCACGTCCTTGGTCGTCGTCTTGCCGATGGAACCGGTAATACCAACGACCAGGCAGCCAAGCTCCAGACGGTACGCGTGCGCCAAACGCAGCAGAAACTCCTCGGGATCATCGGTCAGCAGGATGGCGCATCCCTTGTCCTGCGCCAGCGAGACCAGCTCGGCCTCGGGCTCACGCGTCATCACGACGGCGCCGGCACCCGACTGGACGGCACGGGAAGCAAAATCATTGCCGTCGACGTTTTCACCGAGAAAGGCGACGAAAATCGTCCCTTCCTCGACCTGGCGCGAGTCGATAACGCACCCGCGGCAAGCCCGATCGGCTTCTCCCGTCACGGTTCGGGCCCCTGTTGCGGCCGCGAGGTTGTTGACGGCGATCTCTATCATTGCAGCTCCCCTGTAAACCTAATAATGCTATCGGCGTATTGTATCCCAGCGCCGCACATGCGTGGTGCAGGGCATGTGAACACCCTCATATGGGACAACAAACCACGCCCCAAAGATTGTAACCCCCTACTTCGTGTGCGGGATACCCAGCACGTCGAGCGCGTTGGCCATAATGGACTGGAACGGCACCGCAGCGGCATCCGAGCCGCTCGGCGTTCCGTCGAGCGTGATATAGCACAGCACCTTGGGCGATTGTGCCGGTGCAAAGCCCATAAAGGACGACATGTAGTTCTCCTTGAGGTAGCCGCCGTTCTCGTCGGCTCGTTCGGCCGTACCGGTCTTACCCGCCACGTCGTAGCCGTCAACCGCGCCGCCAACGCCCGTTCCCTCGGACACGACCGTCTGCATGCACGATGTCACCTGGGATGCGGCATCCTCAGAAATCGCGCGCTCGCCTTCGCCCCAGTCCTTCTCGTCGCCTTTGCTGGACTTATAGAAGTGCGGGGTCATCATCACGCCGCCGTTGGCGATGCCGCCCACGGCACGTGCGATCTCAATCGGCGAGACAGACAGCGCCTGTCCAAAGCTCATCGAACCCAGCGTGGCGCCGTCATACTGGTCACGCTCCTTGACGATGCCCAGGCTCTCGCCCGGAAAATCGACACCGGAGCTGTGACCTATGCCCCACTTGTCCACATAGGCGGCAAAGTCATCCGCACCGATCTTGCGCCCCACCAGGACAAAGCCCACGTTGGACGAACGGCGCATCATCTCGCGCACATCCATGGTCATGGCATAGTCGCGCTTGTCGGCATCGGTGACGGTATCGTCACCCACCTTGATGCTCGCCGACACCTCAAACGACGTACTCGATCGCACGACGCCCAAGTCGAAGCCGGCGCCCGCCACGAGCGTCTTAAAGACCGAGCCGGGCTCGTAGGCGTCGGTGACCAGGCGCAAGTTCATATCCTCGGTCTTGGCGTTTTCCAGATCGGTCTGGTCGTAGGTCGGGTACGAGCAGGCGGCGAGAATTTCACCAGTCGTGGGGTCGGTGACCAAAGCCGAGCCGTTCTTGGCCTTTGTCTTCTCGACAGCCTCCGCCAAAGCATCCTCAGCCGCTCGCTGCATATTGACGTCGAGCGTCGTCACGATGTCAACGCCGTCGACCGCAGCCACCTTTTTATAGGCACCGCCCGCGATATAGCTGCCGTCCCTCGCGCGCTCGCGCACGAGGGTACCATTCGTGCCGGTCAGAAGCTTGTTGTATTGCTTTTCGAGACCCGTCAAGCCGTCGTTGTCTACATTCATTACACCCAGCACCTGCGATGCCAGATTGCCGTATGGATATACGCGCTTCATGGCCTGCTCAAAAAGCACGCCGGGCAGGTTCTTCTTCTCCAGCGCCGCAGCATCGTCTTCGTCCACCTGGCGCTTGATATACACCCAGGTGCCATCGGACTCGACGAGCTTGCGGCAGGTCTTTTTATCGATTCCAGTTGCCTTGACCAGCGCCGACACCGTCTTGTCAACATCCTCGACAAGCTGCGGGTTCACGGCGATGTTGCGACATTCGACCGACGACGCCAGCACGTTACCGTTGCGGTCGTAGATGGTGCCGCGTTTGGCATAGAGGGTCTGTGCAAGCAGGCGGCGCGCATCGGCACGCTCGCGCAGTTTATCGGCTTCGACAATTTGATAGTCGGCAAGGCGAAAGACGCCCAAGCTCAAACCAAGCCCGATGAAGCCCATGATGGCTTTGCGGCGAGGCAGAGGCGTGCCTGTGAGCCATTCGGTCGACGAACTCTTGCGCGACCTGGTGTTATGCATTTGAGGGCCGTCCGAGCCGCGAAGTCGCGACGCCGGGTCGTTGCCACGGGACTGCCCGGCGTTGTAAGATTGCCGACCCGTTCCTTGATAACCAGAACGTCCCCGCGACGAGGGACGTCCAGAACCGCGGCCCCCATCGGAACCGCGGCGATAGTCATTTGTCATACTCAGCTACCGTCTTGCTACTGAGCGGTCGCGGTCGCGTTGGCGCCCGCGGCTGCATCCTGCGAAAAGTCAAGTGTAACGCTCTCGCTGGGCTCCACCATGCCATAAGCGCCCGCAAGGTCGCGAATGCGCGTGTCGGCGCCATAGACCGAATGCATGACCTCCAGGTCGGAGCTCTCATCGGTCGCCTTTTCGAGCGTGCTGGTAAGCTCGGCGTTGCTGTTGAGCACCTGGGCCGTAACGCCGGCGAGCGCCACGCGGGCGACGCCGATCGTCATGAAGATGGCCGCAATGATGCAAAACGTTTTAAGAACGCTCATGAAAACCGGGCTTACCGCCTGGTTTGCCTGACGGCCCGCGCCCGTGTAGACATCAAAGCGCGGCGTGCGCTGCTCGCGGGGAGCAACGGGAGCCTGCGGTGCCTCACGATAGGCGGGCATGGCGTTCATATCATAGGCGAGTGCTGCGTTTGAGGTGTTGTAGCCCATGATATGCCGCCTCCCATCCCGAGTACGTTGGTAGTGTGTTTAAGCTTCGTTTGTGGTACGAGCGGGAGGTCCAATATCGCGCGGTCGCGTCTACAGACGCTGCGCCACGCGGATCTTGGCTGATCTCGCCCGAGGGTTGCGCGCAACCTCATCGGGTTGGGCAACCAGGGGTTTGCGGGTGATGACCTTGAGTATCGGCACGTTGCCGCACACGCACACCGGAATCTCCGGCGGACACGTGCACCCCTGGCTCATCTCCTTAAAGTGGTTCTTTACGATACGGTCCTCGAGCGAGTGATACGAGATGACGCAGATGCGTCCGCCCGGGTTGAGCCACCTTGTGGCGGCGTCAAGCCCTCGCTCGAGCACATCGAGTTCGTGATTGACCTCGATGCGAATGGCCTGGAAACTCTTCTTGGCTGGGTGTCCGCCATGCCGACGAGCGGCAGCGGGGATACCAGCCTTGATGATCTCGACAAACTGGCCGGTGGTTTCGATCGGCTCATGTTCGCGGCGGCGCACGATCTCGCGCGCGATCTGCGAGGCGAACTTCTCTTCGCCGTAGACGCGTAGAATCCGGGCGAGGTCGTGTTCGTTATAGGTGTTGATGACCTCAGCTGCGTTTAAGGTGTTGTTACCCGGATCCATCCGCATGTCCAATGGGGCGTCCTCGTTGTACGAAAAGCCCCTGCCAGGGATATCGAGTTGCGGCGACGAAACGCCCAAGTCGAACAGGAAACCATCGACCCCGGGCACCTCGGCCGAGCAAAGCAGCTCGTCCAAGTCGCCGAAGTTGCCCTTCAGCAGCTGGTGCGGTACGCCGGGAACCTCGCGGTCCAGACGGGCGCCAGCGGCCTCGAGGGCCATGTCGTCCTGATCGACGCCGAGCAAAAGGCCGGTCTCCCCCACCTGCGCGGCCATCTTTACCGAATGGCCGGCACCGCCAAGGGTGCAGTCGCAGACGACGGAGCCGCTCTTTAGCTGCAGCGACTCAAGCACTTCGCCGAGCATGACAGGTTCATGCCGATATTCTTGTGTCAAGATCCCACGCTCCATCCGTTACTCGTGCCTTGCCCTTACGAGAAGAAGAGGTCCAGCAGGGCCTCGTCGTCATCGTCCTCATCGGCCGTAGCGCGGTCCCAAACCTCAAGGTGGTCGTAGTTGCCCACAACCGTGACCTCGCGGTCGAGGTTCGCCTGCTTGCGGAGAGACTCAGAAAGACCGATACGACCCGCGCTGTCCACATCCATCGACGTGGTGCGCTTGTTGATCGCCCTCATGAGCTTCTGGTCGTTGATGTCACGCGGGTTAAAACCCTCGTGGCCCTCACGACCCGCGAAGAGTCCTTCGACCCACTTATCGAAGGCCTCGGCAGAGAACACGTACAGAGCATCGACATCCAGGGCTTTGAACACGCGAACGTGCTCTCCGAGCTCCTCGCGAAGGGGTGCAGGCAGGGATAGACGACCTTTTGCATCGAGATTGCGCTCGTATGCACCCGTCATTCCCATGTGCGCCCTCCCCTCGGTTACTCAGATGGCACGTACGCGGGGAACCACCCCGCCTGTCGACGTCATCAATAATATGGGGAACCGCCCCATTTTTCAACACCTTTCCCCACCCCTTCCCCCACCCCGCCCCACCACTCCACTCCCAATATGTTGTAAAACACCCCCGAGCATATGTTCGAAAACACAATATGTTGTGTTTGCAGCAAAGGCGGGATGCCACCTGTAGAACCACGTCCGTGAACCTCAACCTTCAAGTTGACCTTGAGGTGATTTTTACGTCCCTTTACATGCCGTTCACATCGCCCCCAAACTCCCCCACCC
>CABUHP010000037.1 GCA_902491415.1 uncultured Collinsella sp. | reverse complement strand
CCCCCAATCCACAAATTCAAAAACCAAATAAATTGCCGGTGCAACGTATCCCTTACGTTTTGCTGGGAACGTCCAGCGGAAGCAGCTCCCTAAAAGCGGAGACGCCTTCGCCCACGTCCACCAGGCACCAGCGCTTATGACGGTCGACCTTTTTAACGCGGGCCTCTTGCCCCACAAGTGGACCCTGCTCTATGTGCAGCACGCCATCTTCTATGCGCGCCACGCTGTTGCGCACCACTCCGTCGTCGTCCAGCACGCTGCGGTACCACTCCTGCGCATCGTCCGGCATAGGCGCATAGGCCCGCTCCCTGCTGCCGGCAATGCGGCAGCCAAAGCTCAGTTGAACCAAAGCCCTATCGAGCGCTGCGGCATCGTGCGTGGCGACGAAGAAATATTCCTTGTACATGGGTTTGGTTTGGAGCGACCAGGCGCCGTCCCGCTTAAACCAGAACTCCTTTTGCATCACAAAAGCGTCCTGCATCAGATCGTGCGGGATAATACGGCGGACCTTTTCGCAGGTCTCGCGCTCTTTACCGTTGGGGGTGTGGACCAGATACCAGCGGACGCGGCCATGCTGGCTGTTGGTAGTTGCGCCGTTGAATGCGCCCGGCAGTTGCTCTTGGCGCCGCGTTGTCTGCTCCATCTCTCGCCCCCTTTTCTGGCTTTGCGACGCACGCAAATACCGGGGCGTTTAGAACATCTTCTCGCTCGCAGCTAGCCGCAGTCGCAAAAGTACAGGTTATTGTATCTTTCGACGCGAGCCATTATACAAGTTAATTCGGACTGTTTTCCCAGATTGCACAAATTGCGGCGCGAAAGGACACATCTCCATAGCCCTCTACAAAAACCTGTACCTTTTTGCACAACAAAAAAGGCGCTCTACCAGCGGCTTTTTCTCGTTTTGGCATTAAAAAAGGCGACCGCCCTTTGTGGACGGTCGCCTTTCGTTGTTTCTGTTGGGTTGCCTTAGGCGCGAGTCTTGATCTCCTCGAGAACCTTGGCAACAAACTCGTCAACGCTCATCTGAACGGTCTCGTTGGAGCGATCGCGGACGGAGATATTGCCGGCCTCGACCTCCTTCTCGCCCAAGATGAGCATGTAGGGCACGCGGTCGATGCTGCGGGCCTCGCGGATCTTGTAGCCGATCTTCTCGTCGCGGTCGTCGCAGACCACGCGAATGCCGGCCTCCTCCAGCTTGGCGCACACCTCGTGGGCGTAGTCGCGGCTCTTCTCGGAAACCGGAAGCGCCTTGACCTGCACGGGAGCCAGCCAGGTGGGGAACTTGCCCGCAAAGTGCTCGATCAGAATACCGATGAAGCGCTCAATGGAGCCAAAGCATACGCGATGCAGCATGATGGGGCGCTTCTTGGTGCCGTCGGCGTCCACGTACTCCAGATCAAAGTTGAGCGGCATCTGGAAGTCGAGCTGCACGGTACCGCACTGCCAGGTACGGCCGAGCGAGTCCTCCAGGTGGAAGTCAATCTTGGGGCCGTAGAAGGCGCCGTCGCCCTCGTTGACCTCGTAGTCCATGCCCAGCTTCTCCAGAGCGGTGCGCAGGCCCTCCTCGGCACGCGCCCAGTCCTCGTCCGAACCCATGGAGTCCTCGGGGCGGGTGGAAAGCTCAACGTGATACTTAAAGCCAAACTTCTGGTACACGGAGTCGATGAGGTTGACCACGCCCACGATCTCGTCGGTCAGCTGGTCAGGACGCACAAACAGGTGGGCGTCGTCCTGGTTAAAGCAGCGCACGCGGAACAGGCCGTGCAGGGCGCCGCGCAGCTCGTGGCGGTGCACCAGGCCAATCTCGCCGGCGCGGATGGGCAGCTCGCGGTAGGAGTGCGGCTTGGAGGCATACACCAGCACGCCGCCCGGGCAGTTCATGGGCTTAATGCAGTACTCTTCGTCGTCGATGACGGTGGAGTACATGTTGTCCTTGTAGTGATCCCAGTGGCCCGAGGTCTTCCACAGCTGCTTGTTCATGATGGCGGCGAGGACGACGAGGTCAGCCTCGATCTTCAGCTGCTTGTTCATGATGAGCGGCGTGGAGATCTCCACGTAGCCGGCCTTGTGATGGATCTCACGCCAGTAGTCCAGTAGCGTGTTCTTAAGGATCATGCCGTTGGGCAGGAAGAACGGGAAGCCGGGGGCTTCGTCGCGCATCATAAAGAGGTCCATCTCGCGGCCGATCTTGCGGTGGTCGCGCTTCTTGGCCTCCTCCAGCATGTGCATGTGCTCGTCGAGCTCTTCCTTGGTGGCAAAGGCGACGCCGTTGATGCGGGTGAGCATCTTGTTGTCCTTGTCGCCCTTCCAGTAGGCGCCCGAGACGCCGGTGAGCTTAAAGGCCTTGAGGGCCTTGGTGTAGCAGATGTGGGGGCCGACGCACATGTCGATGTAGTCGCCCTGCTGGTAGAAGGTGATGCGGGCGTCGTCGTCCAGGTCGCCGATGTGCTCGACCTTGTACTTCTCGCCGCGCTCCTCCATAAGGGCGATGGCCTCGGCGCGGGGCTTCTCGAACACGGAGAACTTGAGGTTCTCCTTGACGATCTTCTTCATCTCGGCCTCGATCGCGGGGAAGTCGTCCTCGCTGATCTTAACGCCCTCGGGCAGGTCGACGTCGTAGTAGAAGCCGTTGTCGGTCGCGGGGCCGTAGGCAAAGTCGGCCTGGGGGTACAGGCGCTTGATGGCTTGCGCCATGATGTGCGCGGCGGAGTGGCGGATGACGTGCGTGACCTCGTCCTGCGGGAGCTCGGCCACCGAACCGTCATTGTAGAGTGCCTTCATGGGTATGTTTTCTCCTCTCGGATGCCTGATGCAAGTGCGTGCGATGCGCTCGGCGTTTTTGACTTGCATCATTATAGGCAGGTTGCCTTGGTATACAAGCGCCCGCCGCACCTTAATGGCGCGGCGGGCGATTTTCTACGCATGCTTCATCGTGTGGGACGGGTTGCGCGCGTGGCTTGCGCGGGGCGCGCTGTGCCCGTGGCATGCGGCCGGCCCGGCGATGGATGCGTTACTGGATGCGAGTTCGGCAGTAGGGGCAGACCTTCCAGTGCGCATCAAGCGGGCGATGGCAGCTGGGGCACACGTTGCGAACCTGGGTGTCGCACACGGGGCAGACCACAAAGTCCTTCTCGATGGGCGCGCCGCACTGCGGGCAGGTGCCGTACTGGGCAAGTTGGCGCTCGCGCAGGGCCATGTCCAGCTCCTGCTCCTCGCGGTCGGCCGCGTAGGAGTGCGGACGCAGGACCAGGTAGGCGATGAGGCCCACAAACGGGATGAGGGCGATGATGCCCCATGCCACGTAGGCGCTGGCGCCGCGGCGGCGAGCGTCGATAAACACATAGACGACCGACAGCACATACAGGGCGATGATAAAGCCAACGAAGGCATAGACGACGCCCATAAGCTGCGGCGACATGAGCTCGGAGATGTACTTGGACATTACGGGTACCTTTCGGAATATTAACAGTTCGGTCAAGTTTACCACGGGGTTTGTTTATATGGGACCACGGCTAGGGGCGGGGCTGGCGCGGACACAAACATCTCAATCTGTAACAGGTGGAGGCGGAATCCGGGTCTAGATGTTACAGATCGAGACAAACGGGGGACCTGCATGGCAAATGTCTCGATCTGTAACATCTTGGGTCCCAAAACCCCTCTTACTGTTACAGATCGAGATGAACGGTGAGCCCTCCGTTAAATATCTCAATCTGTAACAACTAGGGGCCAGAAACCCTTCTATCTGTTACAGATCAAGACAAAGGAAAACGTCCAATCTCAGTATCTCAATCTGTAACAACAACTCGGCAAAAACAGGTCTAACTGTTACAGATTTAGACATTCGAAACCGACTGATTAGTTCATCTAAATCTGTCACTATTAACCGCGCCCGCTTTACATGCTGGTTTGTTGGGAAATATCCCAATTTATCCCAACTGTGTCGCAAACGGAACGCGCCACCTGCTCACGGGAGGGACGAATAAAATGTCGCCCCGACACGCCCGGCAGGGAGTGTCCCATGAACATTTCCATGAGGTTCCAGGGCATGTGCAGCTCCATCTCGCAGATGGTTCGCCACGAGTTGCGGAGGTTCGACCATGGGATGTGCTCGATGCCCTCGGCTGCGCACCACTCCTTCCATCTATGATTGCACATCCCCCGGTTCATGGGCAGCCCGTCCCCGCGATCTGCTAGCTACTCGGAGCCTGCCGCGCGGCGCTCGTCTGCAATTTCGAGCAGGCGCCCGACGGCATCCGGCAGCACCACGACTGTGCGTATGGACTTCCGCGTCTTGAGTACGCCGTCCGCCGTGGGCTCGATGCCCGCTTGCTCCGTCTGGCGCACGAGGTCGACCGTTGCGAGCGTTGTGGATTCCGTCGCAAACGGCATGACCTCATCGGTGCGGATGCCCAGCGACTCACCCGACCGGTATGAGCCAAAGCACGCCATGATGAACGGCGCCTCGAGCGAGGTTCCGTGCAGCCGCTCCAGGATGTCCATTGCTACATCGAGCGTGTATAGACGCTTGGAACGCTCGCGCGTCTTGCAGGTGGGCATGGTGTATTTCACAGTTGCGGCAAATGGGTCGATGGGCAGCACGACAAAGCCCAACACGGTTCCGTAAATCTTGCGCAGGGTGAGTAGGGCAGGGTCCGCCGTTGCTGCGGGGAGAGTCAGGGGACATTCCTGCAAGGTGCACGGGGCGCAGCTGGTCGACCGGCATCGAGCCTCACGCGCGGCGCCTCTGCTTGCGTGTCATATAATGTCCCTAGGTTGCCCGGAGCTATCTCCGTGTTACTCCGGCATCCTTGTTGTCACCCCGCCGCGCCAAGGTTCCAGCCGTGCGCGGTGGGGTTTCTTTATGTCTGGAGCCGTCAAAAACGCTTTGACGGCTTGGTTGGGCTCTAGCGCAGTTTGCTATAGGAGCTTCTGGTCTTCTGGCGCGGGTCTGAGGTCATGGACCTTGGTTATCCTCACGGACTTGTTCTCCCATGCTCCGATCTCGTTCCGTCGTTGACGGAGCAACAGGTCCGCAATCATGTCGTCCCCGATGCCGAACGTGCGTTCACGCCTCGCGAGCTGGCCGAGGAAGTCGAAGTCCCCCATGTTCGCCGAGAGCTTCTGTCCGTTCCAGTAGAGTTCCCATTTGCGCTTGTCGCTGTACTCGAGCACGGGTTTCGCGACGTTGAGGTGCTGACCCTTCATGATGACGTCGCGCTCCTGCTCCGTCTCGCACTTGGGCGCCGTCCTGATGTCTTCGAAGTCGTCTCGTGAAGATTCGAAGCCGTCGACACCGTCTCCGCTTATCGATAGGCCGCCGATCTTCTCGTTGTCCGCGAGCGCGCCGAACATTGACGAGACGGCGGAGTCGACCTCATTGGAGCCACTGACCTTATAGACGTTCTGCGTGATATTGATGACTGAGTTGTTGCCAGCGGTTACCGAGATGCCGTCGCCAACGCGCTCGACGCTTTTCGGTGCTCCGTTCTTGCCGAGGAACCGGCGGAGCTCGAGATAGCCCTTGAAGGCGCTCAGCACCGGCTCGAGCTGATCGCTCGTTTGGCTCAGTGTCCCAAGTATGCCTGGCAGGTCTTTTACGACCGCTTGGAGAATGGCTTCCAGGCAGCCGGGGCGAGTTGCGGTTATCTCGACGTCGATGACCGCATTCGGATCAAGTTCTCTTGCCGAAGCCTGTACGGCCCTCGAGTAGCCGAGGAGCGCCGCGGTGAACGTGCCGACTGAGACCCCTTCCAGATCACCCTCGAATTTGAAGGTTATTGTTTTACGCTCCATCACATGTCTCCATATCCGAATCACCTCGGTGGATAATTCTATCCTCTCGTTGGAATGCTCATAAACGAAGAAAGGCGACTGTCCTCGGGGACAGCCGCCTTTCCTTTGGACGCTGGCCCCGTGGGGTCCCCGCGTCAATACCGCTGTCCAAATTACCGTTTGCCGTCGGCGCGGTCAAGCCGTCACCCATTTTCGCGACCCCACGAAAATGGGGAACAACTGGCGTTTTGATAGGCCCTTGTGCCCGTCACGCCTTGCCGTTCAGACGCTTCGTCATACGCTCGAAGTCGTTCTCGTAGGCCTTGTCCTGGAGCTTCTGGAACTCATGGAAGCGCTCCTTGGCGATCTTGTCGGCCGTCTTCTTGTTGCGGTTGCCGAGGCCCTTGAGCACCTCGCGCCCGCTGAATGTCAGGAAGCCGTCGAGCAGGCGCTCGCAGTCCTCCATGCTCGTAAGGACGTGCCGCTCGGCCCTGTCCTCGAGCGTGTCGAGCAGCATCGTGACGAGGCGGTTCAGCTGCCTGATCTCGTCCTCGGACAGGTAGTTCTTGGCCACGGTGACGTCCGAGGAGTGGATGCGGCCCTCGGGGCCTCCCTTCCACGACGTGAGCCCCATGTTGGGCTTGGAGGGGTCGGAGCGCCCCTGGACGATCTCGGCCGCGGTGTGCCCGGTGACGGCGTAGTGCATCTTGTTCTGGACCGCGGCGTAGAAGTTCTTGGCCATGGTCGAGTCCTTGTCGTAGTCGAAGCTGCACTCCTGGAATATGTCGGTGATCTTGAGCCACACGCGCCGCTCGCTCGCGCGGATGTCGCGGATGCGGGCGAGCAGCTCGTCGAAGTAGTCCTTGCCGAAGGGCCGGCCGTTCTTGAGCATGTCGTCGTTGAGGACGAAACCCTTGGTGATGTACTCCTTGAGGGTCGCCGTGGCCCACTGGCGGAAACGGGTCGCGCGCAGCGAGTTCACGCGGTATCCGACGGCAATGATGGCATCGAGCGCGTAGAAGTCGACCATATATGTCTTGCCATCTGAGGCAGTTGTTGCAATTTTTGCAACAACTGCGTCTCGGGCAAGCTCACCCTCTTCGAAGACGTTCTTCATGTGGCGCGAGATGGTCGACTTGTCCTTGTCGAACAGCTCGGCGATTTCCTTCTGGGGCATCCAAAGCGTTTCGTTCATGTAGCGCACCTGCACCGGCACGTTTGTCCCCTCGGACTGGTACAGGACGATCTCGGCCTGGATAGGGTCTTCCATATATCTTCCTTTCCGTTGAATGCCTATGCGGACCTTACTTAATCCGCTTCCAGCCCTTCGCTTTCAGGCGCTGCAGCCTGAGCTTGGGACAGCTCGGCCTGGTCGCGTGCCGTCTCTAGGATCTTCGAGCGCCTCTTCTCGGTGCTCTGCCGGTAGCAGGTGATCAGCTCGCCCTCCGCGCCCGCCGGCGCCGTCGGCTTGTCCTCGGGATGCTCCTCGTACCAGCCGAGCAGGTCGTTGGGATCGGTGTTGAATACTTCGCAGAGCGCACCTACGAGCTCTGCATTCGGATAGCTCTCCTCGCGCTCCCAAGACTGAATAGTTCGGAATGACTTGCCGACATTTTGTGCAAGCTCCTTTTGGTTTAGCCCCAGGGCCTCTCGGCGCTCTCTTAGACGAAGGTTCATCCTCGCTCCTTTCTTTACGTTAAATGAATAGTAAACAAAAAATGTCTTTACGCAAAAAAATGTTGCTTATTCGATTGATAGGGACATAAGACTGTTCGTCATTTAATTCAACAGACAGAAAAACATCTCTAAGGAGAAACGAACGGATTTCAGTAAGGAGCTGGCGGGGAATATCCGCGCCGTACGCGCCCGAGCTGACCTTTCTCAGGCTGAGATCGCTTCCAAGCTCGGAGTGAACGTCAGCATTTTCGAGAAGTACGAGAGCGGCGATTACATTCCTGGAGCCGACAAGCTCTTGGCTATCTCGCAGGTTCTTGGTTGTCCGCCCAACGACCTGATGGGCTGGAACACGGATGAGACCGCATAGGAATGGAGGAAGAGGGATGACCGGGAGGAACTACGAGCTGCCCGACGACATCACGACCCTGGGCGGCATGGTGGTCTTTGAGTTAATAAATTGGGATATTCGGGGTGCACGCCCGCGTGGCTTTCATATCCCCAAATTATCCCAAGTGCGTGTGCTAACCCGTTTTTACGCGCTTGTGCCGTTGTTGCCGTACTTAAACCCGCAGGTAAGCAGTGTGTTCGTTTTTTTTCGTTCTTTCGAGTCAGTACTGTAACATCTGGGGCCCAAACCCTCGTCTAACTGTTACAGATCGAGACGAACGGTTGCCGTAGTTGTCGGCAGACGAGGTTGTCGACGTTACCGGGTCTCCCCTCGCCTGCCGTTGGCGGGTGTTGCGGGACTGTTCGCCGCATTGCCGCCGTGCTGAGGGTGAACAGACCGTAGGATGGTTTTATTGACATCCTGTCAACTTATCTGGGAGGCACTGTGACGGAAACGTTTGATATCGCGATTGTCGGCGCGGGCATCACCGGATGCGCCATCGCGCGGCAGCTTGCGCGCTATGACCTGTCCATTTGCGTGGTCGAGGCGGCTAACGATATTGCGCTGGGCGCGTCCAAGGCCAACGGCGGCCTGGTGCACGCCGGCTACGATCCGGCGCCGGGCACGGTAAAGGCGCAGGTCAACGCCCGTGGTTGCGAGCTATATGGCACCTGGGCCCAGGAGCTGGGCTTTTTGTTCCGCCGCACCGGGTCGATGGTGCTGGGCTTCAACGACGAAGACCGCGCACACCTGGAGAAGCTGCGCCAGAATGGCCTGGCCAACGGCGTGCCCGAGCTGTCGATCGTCGGACCCGAGCGCATCCACGAGTTAGAGCCGCGCGCGAGTGCCCAGGCCACGTGCGCGTTGTGGTGCCCTTCGACCGGTTATGTCGACCCGTTTGAGGTTGCCATCGCCGCGTTGGAGAACGCCGTGGCCAACGGCGTGACGTTTATGCGCTCCGCTCCGGTGGAAGCGATTGAAGTCGCGGGCTCGGGCGACGACGCGCGCTTTACGCTGGCGACCCCCACTAGCAACGTGCACTGCCGTTACCTAATCAACGCCACGGGCAACGGCGCCGCCGACATCTCGCATATGGCGGGCGCCGAGGAGTTCCAGATGGTCTGGCGTCAGGGCAACATCGTGGTGTTGGACAAGGAGCCGCGCGCGCTCATGCCGCTCTACCCCGTTCCGACGCCTGTGTCGAAGGGCGTTATCGTGACGGGCACCGTGCACGGCAACACCGTGATCACCGCCACGGCTACCGTGCGCGAGCCGGGCGACACGCAGACCTATGCGAGCGATGTGAACGCGCTGCTGACCGGCGCGCGCAAGCTGGTGCCCGATCTGGATACGCGCCGCGTGGTGCGCGCATTTGCCGGCGGGCGTCCGGTCATTCAGGGAACGAACGACTTCTTTATTGGAAAGTCGGCCGTGGTGCCGGGGCTTTTCCAGGCGGCGGGCATTCAGTCGCCGGGTGTGGCAAGCGCGCCGGCCATTGCCGAGCGCATGGAGCTTGTGATGCGTGAGGCGGGCGTGGAACTGCACGAGCGGGCGGACTGGAACCCAATTCGCCGCGCGCCGGACGACTTTGACTGCGCACCGCTGGCGCGCAAGGAGGAGCTAATCGAGTCCGACCCCGCTTGGGGGCAAATCGTCTGCCGCTGCGAGACGGTGCCCGAGGCCGAGATCGTGGCCGCGATTCGACGCCAGCCGGGCGCAGTTTCGGTCGAGGGCGTCAAGCGCCGCTGTCGTGCCGGCATGGGTCGGTGCCAGAGCGGTTTTTGCCAGAGCCGCGTGGTTGCGATCATGGCGCGTGAGCTGGGGTGTGACCCCAGCGAGGTATTACTGGAGGACGTCGGATCTTGGTTGGTTGAGGGACCGCTGAAGGGGGTGCGCTAGGATGGCGACGCTTGATATGCGTGACGGACGTGCGGAGACCGGAGCTACAGAGGCGGTGCAGACGCAGGCGTTCGACGTGGTCGTTATCGGCGGCGGACCTGCCGGCATGGCTGCCGCGCTGGCCGCGCATAAGGCCGGAGCGCGCGTGGCCATCGTGGAGCGCGAGCAGCACCTGGGCGGCATCCTGCGCCAGTGCATCCACCCCGGGTTTGGCCTGTCGCACTTTAAACAGGAGCTCACCGGTCCCGAGTACGCGCAGCGCTTTATCGACCAGGTGCATGCAACCGACATTGCGCTGTTCCTAAACAGTATGGTGCTTGGGATTGATTCAGGCGAGCCTGCGGAAGACACCGCGGTCCACGCCGTCACGCTCATGAGCCCTGCCGGCATGCTGCAGCTCACCGGTCGCGCGATCGTCCTTGCCATGGGCTGCCGTGAGCGCACCCGCAGCGAGATCAAGATCCCCGGCAGTCGTCCCGCCGGCGTGTTTACGGCCGGCCTGGCGCAGCGATACATCAATATCGAGAACCTCAAACCCGGCTCGCGCGCCGTCATTTTGGGCTCGGGCGACATCGGGCTCATCATGGCACGTCGCTGCACGCTCGAGGGGATTTCCGTCGAGGGCGTGTACGAGCTCATGCCGTACGCCAACGGCCTGCGCCGCAATGTGAAGAACTGCTTGGACGACTTTGGCATTCCGCTGCATCTGTCTACCACGGTCACGCGCGTGATCGGGCACGACCGCGTGGAAGCCGTCGAGGTGAGCCAAGTCGACGAGCGTCTGGCACCCATTCCGGGGACCGAGTGCGTTGTTCCGTGCGACACGCTGCTGCTTTCGGTGGGCCTGATTCCCGAGAACGAGCTTTCAGTGGGCGCGGGTGTAGAGCTTGACCCGCGCACGCGCGGCGC
>CABUHP010000036.1 GCA_902491415.1 uncultured Collinsella sp. | reverse complement strand
GACCAGGTCAAAGTGGATCGGCGCCATCTGCGGGCACAGGATGGTGTAGCCCTCATCGCGCATCTGCTCGGTAAAGGGCACCTTGGGCCACGCGGTCGAAGCACTCTCGCGCTGAGCCTCAAACGTGTACTTACGGCTCGCGAACGCGGGGGCATCCGTGGAGGGCGCCACCGGCGCGGCATCGCCCTGCTCGTAGGCCTCGCCCGCGGCCGTTGCCTCGGCCAAGCGCTCGGCCTCCTGGTCCTTGAGCGCTGCCATGAGCGAGCGGATGCGGATGCGCGCGGCGCCCAGGTTGGACACCTCGTCGATCTTGAGCACGGTGTAGATCTTGCCGCTGGCCTCCAGGATTTCCTGCACCTGGTCGGTGGTCAGGGCATCGAGACCGCAACCAAAGGAGTTGAGCTGGATCAGGTCCAGGTCGTTACGCATCGTCACAAAACGGGCGACGGCGTACAGGCGGCTGTGGTACATCCACTGGTCGACGACGCGGATGGGGCGCTCAGGCTTCACGAGATGCGCAAGCGAATCCTCGGTAAAGACCGCAAAGCCAAAGCTCGAGATAAGCTCAGGCAGGGCATGGTTGATCTCGGGATCGTTATGGTAAGGACGGCCGGCGAGCACGATGCCGTGACCGCCGTGGTCCTCAACCCACTTAAGAGCCTCCTCGCCCATGGTCTGGATGTCCTCGTGGAAACGCGCATCGGCCTCAAAGGCAGCGTTGACGGCAGCATCGACCTCGGAGCGCGTGATCTTGGGACCGCGCACGCGACCGCGACCGGCCTCAGCATCGGCCACACGGTCGACGGCGAGGACCTGGTACAGGCGGCGCTTGAGCTCGGTCTTGTCGTGATAGGGCACAAACGGATACAGGAACTCGATGTTCTGCTCGCGGATCTCGTCGATGTTGAGCGCCAGCGCCGTGGGGTAGCTCATGACGATGGGGCAGTTGTAGCAGTTACCGGCGGTCGGGTCCTCCTTGCGCTCCCAGCGCACGCACGGCATCCAGATAAAGTCGACATCGCGGTCGATAAGGTTCATCACATGGCCGTGGCTCATCTTTGCCGGGTAGCACACGCTCTCGGACGGCATGGACTCGATGCCCGCCTGGTAGGTCTTTTTGCTCGACTGGTCGGACAGCTGCACGCTAAAGCCCAGGCGCGTAAAGAACGCATGCCAGAAGGGGTAGTTCTCGTACATGTTGAGTGCGCGCGGGATGCCGACGGTGCCGCGCGGGGCCTCGTCGGGACTCAGGACCTCGCGGTTAAAGAGCAGCTCGTTTTTCTTTTTGAAGAGGTTGGGGGCCTCGGTCTTCTGCTTTTTGTGGCCGGCGCCCTTCTCGCAGCGGTTGCCGGTAATGAAGCGCCTGCCGCCGCCAAAGTCGTTGACGGTAAGCTGGCAGTTGTTAGAGCAACGGCCGCAGCGGACATGCTTTTGCGTCACGGTAAGGTGCGCGATGTCCTCGGCAGAAAGAATGGTCGAGGTGCCGTCGGCACCAGCGCGATCGCGGGCGAGCAGGGCCGCACCATAGGCGCCCATGCAGCCGGCGATGTCGGGACGCACGGCGTGCACGCCGGTGAGCTGCTCAAACGCGCGCAGCGTGGCATCGGACATAAAGGTGCCGCCCTGAACGATCACCTGGCTGCCGATCTCCTTGGGGTCACGCAGCTTAATGACCTTGAACAGAGCGTTCTTGATGACGGAATAGGACAGGCCGGCCGCGATGTCGCCCACCGTGGCGCCTTCCTTTTGCGCCTGCTTGACGCGCGAGTTCATAAAGACCGTGCAGCGGCTGCCCAGGTCGACGGGGGCCTTAGCATGGATGGCGGCATCGGCGAACGCGCGCACATCCATGTTCATTGACACGGCGAAACTCTCGATAAAGCTGCCGCAACCCGACGAGCAGGCCTCGTTGAGCATGATGTGCTCGATAACACCGTCCTTGACGCGCAGGCACTTCATGTCCTGGCCGCCGATGTCCAGGATGAACTCGACGCCGGGCAGGAATGCCTTGGCGCCGCGCAGGTGCGCGACGGTCTCAATCTCGCCGGAGTCGGCCTTGAGGGCCTCGATGAGCAGCGCCTCGCCGTAGCCCGTGGTGGTCACGTGGCCGATGGTGCAGCCGGCGGGGATGTGGTTGTAGAAATCGGCCATGATGACCTTGGCCGTGCCTAGGATGTCGCCGTTGTTGTTACCGTACCAGGTGTGCAGCAGCTGGCCGTCCTCGCCCACGAGCGCGGCCTTCATGGTGGTGGAACCGGCGTCGATGCCAATGAACACGCGGCCGGTGTAGCCGTCGAGCTTGCCCTTGGGAACGACTTCCTGGTCGTGGCGGGTTTTGAACTCGGCAAAGTCCTCGTCGGTGGCAAAGAGCGGGTCCAGACGCTCGACCTCGGCACCCTGCGTGTCACCCAGGGCATCGATGGCCTCGATGAGCTGCGGGAACGTGCTGAGCTTGTTGGACTCGTGCGCCATGGCGGCGCCGCTCGCCACAAACAGGTGAGCGTTTTGGGGCACGATACGGTGCTCCTCGTCCAGGTTGAGCGTGAGGTAGAAGCGGTGACGCAGCTCGGAGAGATACTGCAGCGGGCCGCCCAAGAAGGCGACGTTACCGCGGATGGGACGGCCGCACGCCAGGCCCGAGATGGTCTGGGTCACGACAGCCTGGAAGATGGAGGCGGCCACGTCCTCGGGGCGGGCGCCCTCGTTGAGCAGCGGCTGGACGTCGGTCTTGGCAAAGACGCCGCAGCGGCTGGCGATGGGATAGATAGTGGTGGCATTGGCCGCGAGTTCGTTAAGGCCGCTGGCGTCGGTGTGCAGCAGAGTGGCCATCTGGTCGATGAACGCGCCCGTACCGCCGGCGCAGGTGCCGTTCATGCGCTGCTCGATGCCGTTGTCGAAGTAGATGATCTTGGCGTCCTCGCCGCCCAACTCGATGGCGACATCGGTGGCCGGGATGAGAGTCTCGACGGCGCGCTTGCTGGCAATGACCTCCTGGACAAACTCCAGGTCGAGCCACTGGGACAGCAGCAGGCCGCCCGATCCGGTAATGGCGCAGGTCATTTGGGCCGTCGGCAGCACGGTCGCAGCGCCCTCGAACAGGTCGCGGGCGCAGGCACGGACGTCGGTGTGGTGGCGCTGGTACTTGGCGTAGACGATCTGGTTGTCGTCGTTGAGCACGGCAAGCTTGACGGTGGTGGAGCCCACGTCGATGCCCAGATGCAGGTTGCCGCGGGCGTTCTCGGAGTTGAAAATTGCGCCTTCGGGGGCGTGGGCGGCGGCTACGGGCTCAGCGGCGGTGGCGAGCTCGCTAGCGACGGACGTCTCCCCTGCCACGTTCTTGGCATCGGCAACTGCCTCGGCAACTTTCTCGGCAGCCGCGGTCGCGGCCTTCTGCGCGACATCCACCACGGCGGGCGCGGCCTCGCGTGCGGCAGCGACCACGCGGTCCTTAATGCCCTCGACGAGTTTGCTCATCTGTCTCTCCTCTTAGTTGTTGGACTCGACGGTTGCGGTGGTGTCGACCGCGTCCTCGAGCTGCAGGTTCAATAACTTCAGGCCGTATTCCGGCACGTTGATATCGATGGGTTGGCCATACAGGTCGCCGGGGCGCACAAAGGCGATGACCGTCATGATGCGCGCCATGGTCTCGGGCGATTCGGTGAGCCCACGCTCAAACCAGCGCTGAATCAGGCCGACCTCGGCACTCACGACGTAGGTGACGTAGTAGTCAAAAAACGTACCCAGCGCCAGGCCCAAAATGCCCGTCTGTGCACGCGGCACCACGGCCTCGCGGGCGGTGTCGATAATCCTTTTAATGAAGGCCTGGTCGCCGCCCGGGCCCAGCAGCGCACCGATTAATTCGCGGTTGGCCGCAAGGTAGCGCAGCAACTCAACCGAACCGGGTGCCGGCTCGAGCTCATCGATGTTGTGATAGAGATCGGGCAGCTGAGCTGCGGTGATGAGCTCAATGCGCTCACGGATCTCGGCCAGCAAGCCGTCCTCGATTTGATTGATAAAGTCGGGGATATCGCGGTAGTGCGAATAGAACGTGCGGCGCGTAAGGCCAGCGCGCTCGGTGAGCGACGCGACATTAATGCGCGAAAGGTCGCCGCTTTCGGCAAGCTCGCTGGCAAGTGCCTGGCGAAGGGCACGCTGCGAGCGAAGAGACCGGCGATCGCATTTCTCGAGCTGGGACAAACGTCCTCCTTGTTACTCAGCCTGTGCGCTATTGCACAGTGCGAGTATTATTGCACACCGTGTGCATCAACACGTAAAGGCAATATTTGGGATGTGACGAAGGGGCAGCCTCTTTGTCACATTCAGCGACCGCCTAGGTTGTGCCAGTTGTGCCTGGCTTTTGAAGCGGCATTGCTGATTGTTCAAAATGTCATTCGTGGGTAGAATAGTGTCGACGGCAGCCCAAGTTCTGGAAAGCTGGGCAGCGCCGTTGTTTGCATTAGGGGGTCAACGCCTTAGCGGCGGCGACCCCTTCTGTTGCGCTTCGAACGCTGCTTGAGTGCCTCGGAAAGGCCGACGAGCGCCGTGAAGAACGAGACCAAAGCGGTCAGAAGTCTCACGAAATCAATCAAATCGGTCATGGGCATCACCTCCCATCAGGTGGAGGGCGCTGCCCGGCACATGGAACTGCCGCCAACGATACCGATTCTATCAAAGCGTAGTTGTATATGCGAATATATGTTCGTATTCCAAGAACACAGACCCCCGTGACAAAGGGGCTGCCCCTTTGTCACATTATTCGATGACGGTGCGAGAGTTTTGCTTGTGCATGGTGGCGAGCATGTGTTTGGGGACGGCGTGGACCATGCAGCTGCCGATGGTCGCGCTCGCGGCGGCCTTGGCGGCATCGCTTGCGTTTTTGGTCGCGTAGCTGTGGCGGAAGCGTTTGAGCATGGCAATGTCGTTGCCGCCGTCGCCGTAGACCGCGACCTCGTCCTCGGCAATGCCGTAGTAGCCCGCCAGCCAGGACACACTCTCGCCCTTGTTGCACGCCGCGTCCGTGATCTCAAACATCACCGGGTCAAACGGCGCGTTGACTACACGGTCCGAGCGCTCGGCCAAATATGCCTTAAGGTCGCGCTCCAGCTCGGGCGAGGTCACACGGCAGTTGATCTTACACACATCGTGGCGCAGGATGTCGCCGATCGACTGGTCGAAATACTGCTCCTCGTGATACCCGCCACGCGCACGCATGCCGCGCATCACGATGCGCTTGATAGGACTGTCCTTTTTAAAGCCCGCCTGGTGCATCTCAAACGATCCGCTCGAAAACATGCCATCGGGCGTGGAGCAGTCAAAACAGATATCCGGAAACTCCTTGAGCAGCTCCTCGGTAATCTGAGGGTCGATGGTCCAGGTCTTGAGCACCTCGCCATGGCTGTCGCGTACGATTGATCCATTGGAGCAGCAGGCGTCAAGCGCCAGGCCCGTAAAGCCATGCTCGCCGATCGGCAGCGTCGAGCGTCCGGTCGCGGGAACCACATGCAGGCCAGCCTCGGTCAGCTCGCGAATGGCACGGCGGATGGCACCATCCGCCTCGTGCAGGGCGTTCAGCAGCGTTCCGTCTAAGTCACTCGCAAACATCTTGATCATGGGCGTGCCTCTCCTTCGTCTGCACGATATTGTAGACGAGAACGGGCGCGCCCCAAGAGAAGCGCGCCCGTTAGGCGAAAGATCGTCCTACACCGCGGCGGGACCATGCTCGCCGGTACGGATACGGATAACCTCCTCGACCGGCTCGACCCAGATCTTGCCGTCGCCGACGGCTCCGGTGCGAGCAGCGTTGCAGATAATCTCGACAATGCCGTCGACATGCTCGTCGGCGCAAATAAGGGTGAACTGTACCTTAGGGATCGTGTTGACAAGCAACTCGTTGCCGCGCACGTATTCCTTCCAGCCATGCTGTGCACCGCAGCCCTGCACCTGGTTGATAGTCATGCCGCGAACATCGGCAGCAAACAGCGCGTCTTTGAGAACCTCAAGCTTTTCCTGACGCACGATAGCCGTGATCTTTTTCATAATGAATTCCTCTCAATAATCAACGTATCCCTTTACATGAGACGCGGGTTTCCCAGGTGCCGCAGATTGGGTTGAAAGAGGAGCGCCGCGTACTTTTGTACGCAAGCGACGGTTTGAAACCCAAGGTGCGGTGCCTGGGGAAGCCGCTAGTCAAGTCCCGAAAAGGAGGGATATGCGCTCTCGCCGTGCTGACTCGCATCCAAGCCCAGCGTCTCATCGGCCTCGTCCACGCGCAGGCTGCCGTGGAACAGCGCCTTGACCACCGCGGCGATCACCAAATCGAGTACCAGTACAATGACGACCGTCACCACAATGCCCAAAATCTGCGAGATGAGCAGCGACACATCGCCCGTGTAGAGCAGGCCGCCCTTACCGGTCCACGAAAGCTCCGGCACGCAGAACAGGCCCGTGAGCACGCCGCCCAAGATGCCGCCGATGCCGTGGCAGCCAAACGCGTCGAGCGCATCGTCGTAGCCAAACTTGGTCTTAAGATGGCTGATGGCCAGGTAGCAGACGGGCGATACGATCAGGCCCATAACCAGCGCTGCCCACGGCTCGACAAAGCCCGCGCCGGGCGTGACCACCACAAGGCCCGCAACCAGACCGGTGCTGGCGCCCACCAGCGTGGGGCGACCGACGTGCACGCGCTCGACGGCAAGCCACGAGACCATGCCCGCCGCGCTGGCCGTCACGGTGTTGAGGATGGCGAGTGCCGCCACGGCGTCGGCCTTAAACTCGCTGCCGCCGTTAAAGCCAAACCAGCCAAACCAAAGCAGGCCGGCGCCCAACGCCACAAACGGCACGTTATGTGGACGGTAGCTCACCATGCCAAAGCCACGACGACGGCCAAGCATTAAGCAGAGGATCAGGCCGGTAAGACCGGACGAAATGTGCACCACGTCGCCGCCGGCAAAGTCGAGTGCGCCGATAATGTCACCGATAAAGGAGCCATCGCCGCCCCAAACCATGTGGGCAAGCGGCGCATAGACCACAAGCAGCCAAATGCCCAGGAAGGCCGTCATGGCACCAAACTTAACGCGGCCGGCCAGGCTGCCCGTGACGATAGCGGCCGTGATCATGGCAAACGCCATCTGGAAGGCGATGTTGATGACCTGAGGATAGACGGCACCGTCCGCGGCATTGCCCTCGGCCGCCCGCAGCACCTGGCCGAGCACCGGCAGGCACAGCAGCTGGTCAAGGCCTCCAATAAACGGGCTGGAACCGTCGCCGCCGTAGGCCAGCGACCAGCCGGCAACAATCCACAGCACACCAACCAGGCCAATGGCGCCAAAGCACATAAGCATGGTGTTGATGACATTTTTGCGCCTGGACAGGCCGCCATAGAAAAACGCCAAGCCCGGTGTCATTAAAAACACGAGCATGGTGCAGATGAGCATAAACGTTGTCGATCCCGTATCGTACATTCGCTCCCCCTTGGTCGCATGAACGTTGTCGGCGCCCATAATGCGGCCGAGGGGCAACTGGTGTAGACCAGATACGGCGTTGTTAAACGCAGCGTTGTCGAATGGAAACGGTGCCGCAATCTTGGAAACGGCGCGGCAACGGACGCGAAACGGACGGGAAATACACGAGCAAGGGAGCCGTGAGCGCGCCCGTCCCGACTAGCGCCGAAACAGCTCGTGGGCGCGATCACGGAGATTAGTTGCTCGAATGACACCTTCGTAGCGATTGATGCGCAGACGCGGGAAGGCGTTAAAGAAACGTAGGTCGCGGCGGCTGAGTGACACACTCGGCACCGGACGGCTCATGTGCTTGCCGGCAAGGCGACGACTGAGCGACGGACGCGGCATGCTCGGCGCGGCATCGGCCACGCGGCGGGCGGCAAGTGCCAGGCCGCGGGCACCATCCGCGATAAACGTCGGCATCGAAGCCTTCTCGCGCAGGGCATCGAGCGCCGCGTCACCCAGCTCGGCCAGCCACGCGTTAACGGCACGGCCACGGATATGCGTCTGCGCCACCGAGTCAATCGTAGATTCGGGAATGCGCTCGAGCATTGAGTCCGAGGCATCGGCAAGCGACTCGTTGATACGGTCGGCAAGGTCGGCACGCACACGCTCCAGCTGATCGGACAGGCGACGCCAGCTGGCCAACGAGCACGCCGCGTCGGCCATCATCGCAACCGCGACGATAAAGGCGGACAGCCGCACAATCAGCACCGGCAGATGGCCAAGCAGCCCCAGCAATGCCGGCTCCACTAAACGGCAAATGCACAACGCACCCAAGCCAAACGCGCAGGCCCAGTACAGGCAGATACGTCCGTGCAGGTTAAACGGCAGATGCGAATAGTCCCAAAAGCGAGCGCCCGTTGTTTTTTCCAACAGCACGCCTACGCTGTACTCAATCACGCTGCATACGAGCGCTGCAGCGACAAACTGGCTCGAGGCATCCGGAATCCCGCGCAACAGCAGCCAGCAGGCAATGCCGCCCACACCATAGATAGGACAACACGGCCCCAGCAAAAAGCCACTGTTGGCAAATCGTCCGTGATTGAGCATGGCGCATACTGTCGACTCCCATGCCCAACCGCAAAACCCGTAAAAGGCAAACGAGAGCACCAGTGCCGAGAGTGGGCAGGCGGCAAGCGTCACGCCGCCAAATGCCATGTCGATCGCGGTCCCCACCGTCTACCCTCTCCTCTTCTCGCTCGAATCTTTGCTCGAGCCGTCACTCGAGCCCTCGTTCGAATCGTTCGTGCCGCCTTTGCGCGGCAGGCGGCCGGCGACCGTCTCACGCAGAGCACACCATTTATCCGCCAGGCAAACAATCCACGCCTCGCGACACGTCGGCGGCACGGGCACCAGCGGAAACATATGCCGCCCGATGATATTCCGCTCGCGCAACGTCAGCTCAAAATCTTCCTCGGCACGCGCCAGGGCAAAAAACGGATGCCGAAATCCGTGCAGGCGATGGCTCGGATCGGGATCGTGCCAGTCATAGAGAAAGTAATCGTGTAACAAGGCTCCGCGCAGCAGCGAGGCGCGGTCGATCGAAATGCCAGCACGGCCCAAGTGCTCGGCAAAGGACAGACTTGCCCGTGCCACCGAGGTCACATGTGCATAGACCGTCACGTCGCCATGCTGGATAAACTCGCGTGTCAGGTCCAAGCGGCCCGCCTGGGCGAGCTGGCGGGCGGCATCGTCGACCTCGTGCGCGGTTTTCTCGGCACGAACGGCATCGGACATGCTGCCTCCTTCCAGCGGCTCACGGCGGCAAGCCACGGCCTGCACGTATTGAAAAAATCATCATCGAATCTATCAGTATGGCATCGGACAAAACGTTTTGCCCCACCAGTTGTCGAATTACCGCGCCGCCGTCACATATCAAACGCCAAAATGTGCGAGACTGTCTTGTGCAATTGTGTCGGCCGAGGGAGCGCCGGCGCTCGATTCGCATGGAGTAACCCACAACGATGCTGCTTACGCAAACGACAACGCCCGAGGACGTCAAGGCTCTCGACCGCGCCGAGCTTCCGCTGCTCTGCGGCGAGATTCGCCACGCCATCCTCGAAAGCTCCGCCGCTGTCGGCGGACACGTTGCCCCCAACCTGGGCATCGTTGAGCTTACGGTTGCGCTTCATCGCGTGTTTAACTCCCCTATCGACAAGATTGTCTTTGACGTTTCGCACCAGACCTACGCCCACAAGGCGCTGACCGGGCGCGCGTATACCTATATCGATCCGGAACGTTTTGGCGAGGCTTCTGGCTTTGCCAATCCCGACGAGTCCGAGCACGACCTGTTCGCCATGGGCCACACCTCCACATCGGTGAGCCTGGGCTGCGGCTTGGCACACGCCCGCGATCTGGCGGGCGACAGCTACAACGTCATCACCATCATTGGCGACGGCTCGCTTTCGGGCGGCTTGGCGTTTGAGGGCTTCAACAATGCCGCCGAACTCGACAGCAACCTGATCATCATCGTCAACGATAACGACCAGTCCATCGCCGAGAACCACGGTGGCCTCTATCGCAATCTGGCCGAGCTGCGCACCAGCAACGGCACCTGTGAGCGCAACGTTTTCCGCGCGATGGGGCTCGACTACCGCTATCTGGACGCCGGTAACGATGTGTTGGCCCTCGTCGACGCGCTGCAGGAGCTGCGCGATATCGATCATCCCATCGTGCTGCACGTCTCCACCGCCAAGGGCAAGGGCTTTGAGCCGGCCCAGAGCGACCCCGAACACTGGCATCATGTGGGACCCTTCGATATGGCAACCGGCCGCAAACTTTGCCCGGGTCATCCGAGCGAGCCTGCGCCGCGCACCTATGCCGACATTACGGGCGAGGCGCTCAGCGCCGCCATCAAGCGCGATTCGCAGGTCGTGGGCATCACGGCCGCCACGCCCTACATCATGGGCTTTACACCCGAGCTTCGCGCTGCCGCCGGCAAACAGTTCGTCGATGTGGGCATTGCCGAGGAGCACGCCGTGACCTTTGCCACCGCGCTTGCGCGCTCGGGCGCCAAGCCAGTCTTTGGTGTGTACGGCACGTTTTTGCAGCGCGCCTACGACGAACTGTGGCACGATCTGTGCCTCAACGACGCCCCCGCAACCATCTTGGTGTTTGGCGCGTCGATCTTTGGCACCACGTCCGAGACGCACCTTTCGTTCTTTGATATTTCCATGCTGGGCGGTCTTCCCAACATGCGCTACTTGGCTCCGGCCTGCATGGAGGAATATCTGTCCATGCTGAGCTGGTCGCTCGACCACCGCGAGCATCCCGTGGCGATTCGTGTGCCTGGTATTGGCCTGGTGAGCCGTCCCGACCTTGCACCCGCCGAAGACACCGACTACAGCACCGTTCGCTACAACGTGGTGCGCCAGGGTCG
>CABUHP010000035.1 GCA_902491415.1 uncultured Collinsella sp. | reverse complement strand
CTCGTCGGACTATTACGAGAAGCAGGCCAATAGTAATCAGACTCGCACCGTTACCACTCCTGCTGTGCGCGGCCGCATCCTCGACCGCAATGGCGTGGCGCTTGTCCAGAACCGTCCCTCACTGGCTGTCGTGGCCTACCGCGACCTTGCCGAGGATGAGGTTCTGGTTCGCCATCTTGCCAACGTGCTTGGAATGCCTTACGTGGCGGTCCTTCGCAATATTCAGGACAATACAGAGGGCGCTCAGAGCCTGCATACCATCGCGACGGACGTCCGTCGCTCCACGGTTGCCTATATTCAGGAGCATGCCGGCGAGTTCCCGGGCGTCAAGATTGCCGAGCGTACCGAGCGCCAGTATCCATATGGCGAGACGGCATGTCATATCTTGGGCTATACCGGCACCATTACCTCCGAGCAGCTCGAGGCCCAGAATAAGAAAACCTCTGGCGATGATGATGCTTCTGCTGGCAAGATTACGTACCAGTCGGGCGATATCGTGGGCCAGGCGGGCGTTGAGAGCTACTACGAAAACCTGCTGCAGGGTATTCGTGGCGAGCAGACCGTCAAGGTCGATGCTTCGGGCAATGTGACCGGTCAGGCCGGCGCCGTGCCCGCGAAGGCCGGCTCCGACATTAAGCTCACGCTCGACCTTAAGATCCAACAGGCCTGTGAGACGGCGCTGGCGAGCGCTATCGAGCTTGCCAAGACCACTGGCTACAGCAATGCCGGCAACGGCGCTGTGGTATGTCTCGATCCCAACAATGGCGAGATCCTGGGCATGGCGAGCCAGCCCAAGTTCGATCCGTCCGTCTTTATCGGCGGCGTCTCAAATGACGTGTGGACCGAGCTCAATGATGACAAGGGTTCGCACCCGCTGCTCAACCGCGCCATTAGCGGACAGTATATGTCGGCTTCGACCATCAAGCCGCTCTCGGCACTGGCCGGTCTTGAGTTTGGAACCTACACTTCAACGCAGACAACCAACTGCACGGGCTATTGGACGGGCCTGGGCAAGGCTTGGGGCAAGCGCTGCTGGCTGACGTCTGGCCACGGCACTATGACGCTGCAGTCGGGTATCGCCAACTCGTGCGACCCCGTCTTCTACGACATGGGCAAGGCGTTCTTTTATGACGAGCAACATCCCGAGGGCCTGCAGGAGGTCTTTCGTCGCTGGGGTCTAGGCAAGACCTGCGGTATCGATCTGCCGAGTGAGGGCGCGGGCCGTATTCCCGATGCCGAGTGGAAAGAGTCGTACTTCACCGACGCATCTGCCGAGGACCGCAAGTGGAATGCCGGTGATATGACTAACATTGCCATCGGCCAGGGCGACATCCTGGTGACGCCCCTGCAGATGGCGTGCGCCTATATGGGTCTTGCCAACGGCGGCAAACAGTACGTGCCTCATGTGTTTTTGTCTGCCGTGTCGCGCGATGGCGACGGCGATGCCTATAAGTACAACGGAAAGGGCAAGAAGAAGCGCCTGGAGGCCAAGATCAACAGCGATTCGGATTTGGCTCTTGTTCGCAACGGCATGCACGACGTGATTTACACGGCATCGACGTCCCTGGCGGCTCACTTTGGCACCCTGACGCCGCAGGTATACGGCAAGTCGGGCACGGGCGAGAAAAGCGGCGAGGACGAATACGCTTGGTTCTGCGCCTATGCACCGGCCGATGATCCTAAGTATGTCATCGCTACTGTCCTGGAGCAGGGCGGCGGTGGCTCAGATACCGCGATGCATGTCGTGCGCGACGTGCTCGGCGTGATTTATGGCGAGCCCGATACCTCTTCGGCCTCGGGCGATTCTTCGGTTCGATAGGAGGTTGCGATGGATTTTTCTCCGGCGGATCTGTTCCGTTCAACCAAGACCGGCTCTCGCAACAGCCTGGACCGTGTCAACAAGCAACTTTCGGCCTCGCGCGGCACGTTTCGCCAAAAGGTGCATATCGGTGTGCTCGTGGCTACTGTGGCCCTCGTCGCCTACGGTGCCATCATTATCTGGTCGGCTTCGCAGTTTAAGGCCGACGCTTCGTTCTCACGCCATCTGCTGGGAATTGGAATCGGTACGGTGCTGGCGGTGCTGGTCTGGCGTACCGACCTGCGCGGTATTTCCAATTTCTCGACGGCGTTGCTCGTCATCGACCTGATCGTGATCCTCTCGCCCAAGATTCCGGGTCTGTCCTATACAGGCGGTCTGGGCATGACGGGCTGGATCAAGATTCCCGGTATCGGCTTGACATTCCAGCCGGTTGAGCTTGCCAAGCTCATCACCATCTTCTTTATTGCTACGCTTGGCTCGCAGTATAACGGTCGCATCGATACCGTTCGTGACTACGTCAAGCTCTGCGGCATGCTGTCCATTCCGTTTTTGGCCGTCGTTGCCATGGGCGACCTGGGCTCGGGCCTGGTCGTGCTGGTTTCGGGCGCCATCGTCATTTGTATGAGCGGTGCACGCCGCGAATGGGTGCTGTCGACCTTGGCCCTGCTCGTGGGCCTGGTGGCCCTCGTCCTGGCGCTCGATTCGGTCTTTGATTCGTTGCTCGGCCACGATGTGCTCATCAAGCAGTATCAGATGAACCGTCTGACGGTCTTTATCGACCCCGATAATGCCGATTCGGACGATGCCTACAACCTGCAGCAGTCGCTTATCGCCGTTGGCTCGGGCGGCTTCTTTGGTAAGGGTTTGGGCCATGCGACGCAGTCAGCCGGCGGCTTTCTGCCTGAGTTCCACACCGACTTCGTCTTCGCCTTTCTGTCCGAGACCTTTGGCTTTTGTGGTTCCTTTTTGCTCCTGTGCCTCTACGTGCTGCTGATCTTTTCGACGATTCGCGTCGCCTTTAAGTGTGAGTCGCTGTTTTTACGTCTTTCGTGTGTGGGCATCGTTGGCATGTGGGCGTTCCAGACCTTCGAAAACATCGGCATGTGCATCGGCATGATGCCGATTACCGGTATTCCGCTACCGTTTATTAGCTTTGGCTCGTCTTCGATGATGATTCAGCTGCTGACGGTGGGTATCGTACAATCCATATGGCGGCATCGTTCGGGCGCCGCGTAACCGCTGGAGGGGTTTGCTATGAAAATTCCCGTAGATAAGCTGACCCGCGCTTTTAAGATGGGCGCGTCCGTTAAGAAGGATTCCGATACGCCGGTGCGCGTCTCGGTCTATCTGGATTCGTCCGCCTCGCGCTTTCTGGCCGAGACGGTGCGTGACGCCTTTGTGCCGCAGACGACCTCGGGCATTGTGCGCGTCGAGCGTCTGGGGGAGGAGCGAATTGCTCCAAAGACCGATACCGATGTGGTACTGGTGCTCTCGTGTGGTTCCGATCGCTTGGAGAGTGCCGTGCAGGAGCTCGTGATCGCCGGCGCACCCGTGTGCGTGCTTGCCGAGTCTGCTGTGGAGGTGCCGTTTATCGAGGAGTCTACGCCCATGCTCGGCGTGGTAGCGGCAACCGATAAGACGTATCTGCTCGAGACGCTTGCCCGCTGGATTCTCGACCGCACCGACAAGGAAACGGCTTTTGCGGCGAACTTTGCCTTCATGCGCATCGCGGCGGCCAATCGTATCATCACCTCGTGCGCGCTCACCAATATGGCGACCGGTGCGCTGGTGTTTTTGCCGGGCGCCGATTATCCCGTTATGGCGCTGGCGCAGGTGGGCATGCTCTTTGAGCTCGCTGCCGTCTTTGGACGCGGTATTAAGCCCGAGCGCGGCTACGAGGTCGCGGGCGTGCTTGCCGGCGGTCTTGTGATCCGCGCGGTCACCCGCGCGCTCGTCAAACAGACGCCGCATATTGGGTTTGCCGTCAAGGCGCTCACTGCTGCCGCGGGCACCTACGGCATGGGCCGTGCGCTTGTTTCGCTCTACGAGCGCGATGTCGACTACAGCCGTGCCAACGAGGTGGTCACTGCCACGTTCTCCCGCGTTCGCGATCTGGTGACCACGGTCGCGGGCGCTACCCGTCCTATGGCGTCCTACCAAGACGCATCCGATCTCGCTGCTTAGGGGTTTTCCGTTGCGCGTTGCATACCAAGACTGTTTTCATTTAATTGAGCCGTTGCTCGCCAAGGTCGAGAAGCCGAGCCGCTATATCGATCACGAGTGGGGCACGCTTTCCAAGGCCGATGCCGACTACCGTTGCTGCCTGATCTATCCGGATGTGTACGAGGTCGGTCTGCCCAACCAGGGCATCGCCATCCTCTACAACATCCTTAACCAGGCCGAGGGCATCTCCTGCGAGCGCGGCTATGTGCCGTGGCCCGATATGGGCGACGCCATGCGCGAGGCGGGTATTCCGCTGCTATCGCTCGAGGGTGCAGCGCCGGTCGCTTCGTTTGATATCGTCGGTCTGCATGTGCCGCACGAGATGGCGGTGACGAACTTCCTCGAGGCTTTGGACCTCGCTGGCATTCCGCTGTTAGCGGCCGACCGAGGTGAAGACGACCCAATCATCATCGCCGGCGGTCCCTCGGTGTACAACCCCGAGCCGTACGCGGCCTTCTTCGATGCCATCCTCATCGGTGAGGGCGAGGAATCGCTGCTCGAGACCTGCCAGCTGCATCGCCGCCTACGTGACGAAGGGGTCCCGCGCGCGCAGATTGTCGAGCAGCTTGCATCCATTGCCGGCAACTACGTGCCGTCGCTCTATGAGGTTCGTCACGACGAGCCCTGCTCGCCGCATGGCTACACCGTGCCGCGTGAAGGCAAGGATGCGCCTACTGTGGTCTACAAACGCGTCGTCGAGGATTTCGGCGCCACGAATCCGCTGTCGCAGTCGTGCGTACCCTATGCGCAGCTCGTCCACGACCGCCTGTCTATCGAGATCCTGCGCGGCTGCGCCCGCGGCTGTCGTTTTTGCCAGGCCGGCATGACGTATCGCCCGGTGCGCGAGCGCTCGGCCGACCAGATCGTCTCGTCGGTGATTCAGGGTCTGGAAAAGACCGGCTATGACGAGGTGTCGCTGACCTCGCTCTCCACGACCGACCACTCCTGTATTCGCGACGTGCTCGGCAGGCTCAACCGTCGCCTGGAGGATACGGGTATTCGCGTGTCTATTCCGTCGCAGCGCCTGGATTCGTTTGGCGTGGATATGGCCGAGTCGGTCGCCGGCGAAAAGAAGGGCGGCCTGACGTTTGCGCCCGAGGCCGGCAGCCAGCGCATGCGCGACATCATTAACAAGAACGTGACCGAGGAGGACTTGGACCGTGCGGCCAAGGCGGCCTTCGAGGCCGGCTGGAACCGCATGAAGCTCTACTTTATGATGGGCCTTCCCGGCGAGCGCGACGAGGACATCGTGGCCATCGCCAATCTGGCCGATCACGTGCTGGAGCTCGGTCGTTCCGTGGTGCCCAAGGCTCGTCGCGGCTCGATCTCGGTGTCCATCTCGGTTTCGGTCTTTATCCCCAAGGCTGCCACGCCGTTCCAGTGGTGCCCGCAGCTCGACTACGACGACGTCAAGCGTCGCCAGAAGCTGCTTATCACGAGCGTTCGCAACCGTGCCGTCCGCGTGCATTACCACGATGCCGAGACTTCGCTCATCGAGGCCGCGCTGTCCCGCGCCGGTCGCGACATGACGCCCGTCATCATCGATGCTTGGCGCTCGGGCTCTCGCTTTGACGCCTGGGTAGAGCATTTCTCGCTCGATAACTGGAAGGAGGCTGCTGCCAAAAACGGCATCGACCTCAATGAGCTCGTGCACCTGCCCTACGAATTGGACTGGCGCCTGCCGTGGGAGCACGTGAGCCCCGGCTGCACGCGCGGCTTCCTCGAGCGCGAGTACCGTCGCTCGCTCGAGGGCGTCACGACTCCCGACTGCACCCGCACGTCGTGCACCGGCTGCGGGATCTGCCCCACGCTCCACGCCAAGAATGTATTGATGGGTGATCGCGCATGAGTGAGCGCCTGACCGACAACCCCTCGCTCTTTAGGCTTCGTGTTCGCTATGGCAAGCGCGATCGCCTTAAGTACCTGGGCCATCTCGAAGTGATCCATACCATTGAGCGCATCGTGCGCCGTGCGGGACTTCCCTATGCCGTCACGCAGGGCTTCTCTCCGCACATGCGCGTGGGCTTCTCTTCGGCGCTACCGGTTGGTACGTCGTCGACCTGCGAGTGGTATGACCTGTTTATGACCGAGTTCGTGGCGCTCGACGAGGCGTTTGGGCGCCTGGCTGCGGCGTCTCCGGCCGATTTGGCGCCCATCGAGGCGGCGTACATCGACGTGCGCACGCCGGCGTTGACGGCGCAGCTCACGCGCCTGTCGTATCGCATCGATCTGCACTTGGATCCCGAGGCGCCCGTAAGCGCCGACGAGGTGCGTCGTGCGATCGACACGCTGCGCGCGGACCATGGCATCGACTACGCACGCGGCAAAAAGAGCAAGCGCTTGGATTTGGATCACACGCTCGTGGGCTATGAACTCACGGCGGGGGAGCGCCCGGACCATTTAGTGCTCATGCTCGACACCCATGCCGACAACGAGGGCTCCATGCGTCCGGAAATTTTGCTTTCTGCTGCTGATGTTTTGTTGCAGGGCTTGACCCCGGGCGTGGATGCACCTATTGTTTCCACCGGTATGCAAGACCTCGTGACCATCTGCTCCTACGATGTCGAGCGTCAGAATCAAGCATGCGAGGACGACGAGGGCCGACTCGTCAGCCCCATACCTGTGCGAACTTGTGGATTTGCTCCACATACTCGTTGACGGGGGTATTATCGCCTGCTACTATATTCGGCTGTTGCACTAACTGATGCATGAAGGGCAAGTAAACATGTACGCAATCGTTAACACGGGCGGCAAGCAGTACAAGGTCGCCACCGACGATGTCATCACCGTCGAGAAGATCGAGGGCAATGAGGGCGACAAGGTCACCCTGCCGGTTATCTTCCTCAACGATGGTAAGAAGATCGTCACCGATCCCGACAAGCTGGCCAAGGCCAAGGTTACCGCTCAGATCGTTGAGCAGTTCAAGGGCGAGAAGCAGCTGGTCTTCAAGTTCCACAAGCGCAAGCGCTATCGTCGTCTGAAGGGTCACCGTCAGCAGCTCACCAAGCTGAAGATCGTGAAGGTCCAGGCTACGTCCCGCGCCAAGAAGGCTGTCAAGGCAGAGGCCGAGGCTGTTGCCGAGGCTCCCGTCGCCGAGTAGATTACACTCGTAACGAAAGAGTAGGTATACACAATGGCACACAAAAAAGGACTCGGTTCCTCCCGTAATGGCCGTGACTCCCGCGGTCAGCGCCTTGGCACGAAGCGCTTCGCCGGCCAGACGGTAACCACGGGCACGATTCTCGTCCGTCAGCACGGCACGCACATCCACCCGGGTGAGAACGTTGGCCGTGGCAAGGACGACACGCTGTTCGCGCTGGTCGACGGTACCGTTGAGTTCCACAAGGGTATCAAGCACAGGGTCAGCGTACGCCCGCTCGCGAACGCGTAATTCACCCTTCATAGAGCACATATGTGGGAGGCACTTGAGTTTTAGGATTCAAGGGTCTCCCTCTTTTTGTAGGAGGCGATTCTGTTGTCACAGTTCACCGATATCAGCCGCATTAACGTGTGCGGCGGCGACGGCGGAGCCGGATGCATGTCGTTTAGGCGCGAGGCATTTGTTCCCAAGGGCGGCCCCGATGGCGGCGACGGCGGTCGTGGCGGCAATGTCGTCATCCAGGCCGATGCTCAGCTGTCTTCGCTGATCGATTACCGCTTTAAGCATCACTTCCGCGCCGAGCGCGGCACGCACGGGCAGGGTGCCCGTCGTAACGGTAAGAGCGGCGAGGACCTGATTCTCAAGGTCCCTATGGGTACCGTGGTGCGCGAGCTCGACCCCGAGACGCAGACCCCGATGTTCGAGATTGCCGATCTGGTGCACGATGGCGAGCGCGTTGTCGTGGCGCCCGGTGGCGCCGGCGGCCTGGGCAATACCCACTTTGTGACATCGGTGCGCCGTGCGCCCGCGTTCGCCCAGCTGGGCGAGCCGGCCGAGGAGCACTGGATTGAGCTCGAGATGAAGCTTATGGCTGATGCCGCGCTCGTGGGCTTTCCCTCGGTGGGTAAGTCATCGCTCATTGCGCGCATGAGTGCCGCCCGTCCTAAGATTGCCGACTACCCGTTTACCACGCTCGTGCCGAACCTCGGCATGGTGCGTGCCGGCGAATATTCTTACGTCGTTGCCGACGTCCCCGGTCTTATCGAGGGCGCGAGCGAGGGCAAGGGCCTGGGTCACCAGTTCCTGCGCCACATTGAGCGTACGGCCCTGATCATGCATGTCGTCGACATGACGGGCGGTTTTGAGGATCGCGATCCGGTTGAGGACTATCGCATCATCAACCGCGAGCTCGAGCAGTATGGCGCCGAGCTTTCGGAGCGTCCGCAGATCGTTGTCGCCAACAAGTGCGACGCGCCGGGCACGGCCGACAAGATTGCCGACCTCAAGCGCGCAGCGCTCGACGATGGACATATGTTCTTTGCCGTGTCTGCCGTGACGGGCGCCGGTCTCAATACGTTGATGCTTGCCGTAGGTGAGCAGGTGGCCAAGCTCCGCGCCGAGCTGGCGGTCTCCGATGAACCGGTCGTTCTGCGCGACGATGAGTGGGAGCGCCGTCGCCTGCAGCGTGAGAAGCGTTTCCGCATTGTCCAGGAAGAGCCCGGTGCCTTCCGCGTGGTCGGTCGTGCCATCGAGCGCATGGTCATTCAGACCGACTGGGAAAATGAGGAGGCCGTCATTTACCTGCAGCATAAGTTTGCGCGTATGGGTGTTGACGACGCGCTCGAGAAGGCCGGTTGCCGTGCGGGCGACGAGGTTCGCATTTGCCAGCGCGCCTTTGACTTTGAGGGCGCCGAGGACTTCTCGGAATACGAGGAGGAGCTTGAGGATGCTGGCGAGGACGTTGCCGTTGAGGCCATTGACGTGGCCGATGCTGCGGATGAGGGCGTCGAGGTTGTCGATGCGGCGGATGCCGAGGACGATGCCGAGACCTCGGAGGGCGAGTAAGCCATGTCGTTGCGCGGTGGAATCGGTTTGCCCGAGCTTCCTCTAGAGGACGGGCAGGAGTTTAGGCTCGGCATTATGGGTGGCACCTTTGATCCCATCCATTACGGGCACTTGGTTACCGCCGAGCAGGCGCGCGAGTCGCTCGACTTGGATGCCGTGCTTTTTATGCCGGCGGGCACGCCTGCCTTTAAGCTTGACAAGCCGGTGACGCCTGCCGAGGACCGTTACGCCATGACGGTCCTCGCCACCGCCGCGAACCCGGCCTTTTTGGCGAGCCGGTTCGAGATCGACCGCCCGGGCGTAACCTATACGGCCGATACGCTTCATGCCCTTCGCGACTTTTACCCGCCGCAGGTAAAGCTCTACTTTATTACGGGCGCCGATGCGATTATCGATATTGTGACCTGGCATGATGCCGAACGAATCGCTGAGCTTGCTACCTTTATTGCGGCGACGCGACCGGGCTTTGATATCGATACGGCGCGTGCCCGAATCAAAGAGTCGGGGCTGCCGTTCGACGTGCGCTATATTCAGATTCCAGCGTTGGCGATCAGCTCGACGAACATTCGTAAGCGAGTTGCCCGCGGCATGAGCGTGCGCTATCTTACGAGCGAGTCTGTGCTCGGCTACATTCGCAAGCGCGGTTTGTATGTCGATCTGGGTCAAGAAGATTTTGAGTGATGGGGGTCTACGTTGTCGGTAGAGGATCAGTTTGAGGGCGATGAGCGCGCGCTGCTCAAGCGCATTCAAGAGCTGCTCGATGTTCGCATGAGGGATAAGCGCAAGCGCTATGTGCATTCGCTGGGCGTTGCCGAGACCGCACTTCATCTGGCCGAGGTCTACGGCGTTGACCGCTTTGATGCCGCTGCCGCCGGCTTAATTCACGACTGGGACAAGGTTCTTTCCGATGACGAGCTCGTGGCCCGCGCGCTTCACTATGGCATCAAGGTTGCCGGCTCTCCTTCCGCCGCGACGCCGCTTTTGCATGGCCCTGTTGCCGCCTATGAGCTTCCGCAGCTTTTTCCCGAGCTGTCACCGGCCGTTTTCCAGGCTGTCGACCGTCACACCGTGGGTGCCTGCGACATGACGCCGCTCGATATGGTGGTCTTTGTGGCAGATGCCATCGAGCCCAACCGTCACGGCGACTATGCCCATGCGCTGCGCAAGATGGTGGGGAAGTCCTCGCTCGACGAGTTGTTCTTCTCCTGTTTTGCGCAGGGTCTGGTCTATGTGATCCAGTCCGGGCGCTATCTTTATCCCACGGCTATTTCGATTTACAACCATTACGCCCAGCTGCGCTAGCTCGGGTGTGTCTAGAAAGAGGTATTCCATGGCCGACGAGACCATGACTGACGAGCAGATTCTTGAAGGTGTGGAGCACAAGAGTTTCGTTGCCACGTCCGACCGCACCGCCGCCTCGCTGTCCGCGAGCGGTGTCGCCGCCGAGGATGTCGCCCGCGCCGCCGCGCAGGCCGCCTACGACAAGAAGGGCGAGGACGTGCAGGTGCTCAACCTGACCGAGCTTTCCGACGTGTGCGACTACTTTGTGCTTGCCACCGGTACCAACAACCGCCAGGTCGATTCTATCGTCGACGAGATCGAGGAGAAGGTCGCCGCGGCTTGCGGCGAGCATCCGTTCTCCATCGAGGGCCGCGAGCAGAAGACCTGGATGCTCATGGACTACGGTTCGGTTGTCGTCCACGTCTTCACTCCCGAAGCCCGCGACTTCTACCGTCTCGAGAAACTCTGGGGCGACGCCCCCCAGCTCCCCCTCAACCTCCTCTAGTAGCTCATTTGAGACGGGGTTAGCTACCCTCACGCATATCGCCGGGCAGGTGCGGTTTTCCGCACCTGCCCGGCTTTCTTTTGCCCAAAAGTAGCTAATTTGGGACGGGGCTTTTTTAGCTACCGGTAGTGTCGAGAAAGTTGGTGTAGAGCCCCATCCGAAGCGAGTCGGCCCGG
>CABUHP010000034.1 GCA_902491415.1 uncultured Collinsella sp. | reverse complement strand
TGCCCTTCGCCATCGGCGCCACCGTCACCCGCAGCGACTTCCTCTGGTCCTAACTTGGTGCATTGGGGTCAGGATACTTTGCACCAAAGGGTGGCATCATCACGACGTCTTCATTTTGGGGTTTATCTCGCAGGCCAGTAGGTATATCATAACGACGTTTGTTTATATTGCCCGAGCATCTGCGCTGGGCTTTAGGTCGAAACCGATAGGAGACACGTATGTCCGGACACTCTAAGTGGGCCACAACCAAGCATCGTAAGGGCGCGCAGGACGCCAAGCGTTCCGCCCTCTTCTCCAAGCTGAGCCGCAACATCACCGTTGCTGCCCGTCTCGGCGGTGACCCGCTGCCCGAGAACAACGCCAGCCTCGCCGCTGCCGTTGCCAAGGCCAAGGCTCAGTCCATGCCTAAGGACAAGATCAAGTCCGCTATCGACAAGGCTTTTGGTTCGGGTGCTGACGCCGCCGTCTACGAGAACATCGTGTACGAGGGCTACGGTCCCGCCGGTGTCGCCGTCTACGTCGACTGCCTGACCGACAACCGCAACCGCACCGCTGCTGATGTCCGTTCCGCCTTCTCCCACGCTGGTGGCAACCTGGGCACCTCCGGCTCCGTCGCCTTCCAGTTTGAGCGCAAGGGCCAGATCGTCGTCGCCAAGGAGATCCTGGACGAGAACGCCAAGAAGGAGACCATGATCGCCAACGGTGCTGCCGGTGACGAGGATGAGTTCATGATGGCCATCGCCGAGGCCGGTGGCGAGGACTACGAGGACGCCGGCGAGGAGTGGATCGTCTGGACTACTGCCAACGAGGTCATGGCTGTCTCCAAGGCGCTCGAGGAGCAGGGCGTCCAGGTCAAGGGCTCCGAGACCACCATGGTCCCGACCACCCCGACCGAGGTCTCCGGCGCCGACGCCAAGAAGGTCCAGCGCCTCATCGACCGTCTTGAGGAGCTCGACGACGTCCAGGATGTTTACAGCACCATGGACATGACCGACGAGGTCATCGCTGCCCTCGAGGAGGAGTAGCGCCCGCACGGGTTAAGCCGTGCATATCTGGGCATAATGAAGCGAGCATGCAAGCCTCGTGGAATAGATGAGCCGGATCCGCGTGCGTAGAGCACCGGACCCGGCTCTTTTATAATGATGCGAACCGTTTTGCATTTCGAGAGCCGAGATTTGAAGGGAGCGCCGCGTGCGCGTACTCAAACGAGCCCTAGCGATCGTGTATCTTGCCGCCACCATCGTGGCGCTGGGTACGCTTGTCTGCCAGTTTTGGGGGCCGTATACGTATCGCTTTATGTTGCTGATGCGCGACCCCATGCCGCGCATTGTCGTGACGGCATGCGGCGGAGTTGTGGCGATCGGCGTGCTGGTAAGCTTCTTCCGCCTGATGTTTGCTCGTCGCGAGCCGTCCTGCGTGCATCCGGCGGGGGAGCGCAATATCGAGGTCACGCTCGCGGCGCTTTCTTCGTGTGCCAGGGCTGCTGCCGAGCGCGACGACCGCGTGATGGTCGAGCATGTCGAGGCCCGCGTCCAAGGCTCCGACGATTCGCACGTCCGATTTAAGGTCGAGGCTATCGCGCTTGACGATAAGGACGTGGCATCTCTGGCTAACGCGATGCAGCAGCGCATCGAGGAAGCTTGCGACACCATGCTCGGCACGCCGGGCACGACCGCACGCGTCCGTTTTTTGCCGTCCAAGACTACCGTCCAGACCGTGGAGGTTTCCGGTGAGTGATACCAATCAAGATAAGACCGCTCGTACGCCGCGCCTGACGATTGACCAGAGCGCCACGCCGGCGAGCGAACCTGTTGATTCCAAAGCAGAGGCAACTGAGTTACAAGACGCGGCGGCCGCGGATTTTGACGAGGCTATGGGTCTCATCAAGGGTACGGGCGCTGCCATCTGGAGCTATGCTGTGCGTCATCCCAACACCACGCTCGGTGCCGTCGCCGGCTTTGTCCTCGCCGTGTTGGTGCTCACGCTCGGCCTGTGGGACACGCTCGTCATTGCATTCTTCGTGCTGATCGGCGCCGTGATCGGCCAAATTCGCGACGGCGAGAACGGGATCGTCAACTTCTTCGGCCGTCTGTTTAGCGGCCGCTAATATGTATTCGACTGTCGCATCCGCGGCAGGCATAAGGAGGAACCATGGCTTTTAATACGAAGGTCGATGTAGCCGATACCGCGCTCGAGGCAGACGAGACCGTCACCGCCGAGGCCGAGGACGTAACGCTCGAGGATGAGGCGCTCGTCGAGGCCGAGTCCGCCGATGATGCGGACGAGGATGATGAGGAAACAGACGAGTCCGAGGACTCGCTGACCTATTCCAACGGTGTGATCGAAAAGATCGTTGCTATGGCCACTCGCGAGGTTCCGCACGTTTTGGGCATGAAGGGTAACCTCATGCACTTTGTGCAGGAGCAGTTTGGTGCCGAGAATCTGACCAAGGGCGTGACGGTCGAGGTCACCGATGACAATCGCGTGGTCGTCAACATCTCCGTCATCATCGAGTACGGCGCCTATGCGCCCGCGATCTTCGACGATGTCAAGGCACGTGTCACCGAGCGCCTTGCCGCGATGACCGGCCTTGAGGTGGCGGGTGTCAACCTGCGTATCGAGGACGTCATCACCCCCGAGGAGTACGAGCACCGCACCAGCCAGCACGAGTAACCTTCCAAAAAGGGACAGGTTTGTTTTGGCAGGCTTTATCTGCGAAAACGTTAAACGGCCGACCGCGCAAGCAAAAGCGTGGCCGGCCGTTATTTGTATGCCCCCCGATGTGGGCATACCGCTCGTCTAACTAGGGGTTGCAATCGTCGCGTTCCGCGTTACCCTAATGGGCGCATTGTTTCCAAATTGTTAACGAGGGGTTGCCGTAATGGCCGACGAGCACGAAACAGAAAGCAAGGCATGGGCGATTGAGGCCGCCGCGGCAGAGGCGGCATCGCGTGCTGCCGAGGAGGTGCATCGTCCTCCCGTGGTGCCGATGGAGCGCGTGGTTGATCGCACCGATATCGAGCGCGGCGAGCGTGTCGGTCAAAAGCGCAGCCAGGAGCCGGGCTTCCCGCGCTTTTTTGCCGAGCTCAATCTGGGCCTGATTCTTACGGCCTTCGCCATCGTTGCGTTTAAAACCCCTAATCACTTTGCTTTTGGCGGCACCTCGGGCGTGTCGGTCATTCTGTCCACGCTGTTCCCGACCCTGCCCGTCGGCGTTTTTATGTGGATTATCAACGTGGTTCTCGTCGTCTTGGGCTTTATCTTTTTGGAGCGCAAGGCAATCCTGTGGAGCGTCTTCGCCTCGTTTGCGCTTTCGGCCTATGTTTCGCTGTTTGAGCTTTTTATTCCGACCGATGTCTCTCTGACGGGTGATATGTGGCTCGACCTGTGCTTTGCCGTCATCTTGCCGGCGCTCGGCAGCGCTATTGTCTTTGATATTGGCGCCTCGACGGGCGGCACGGACATTCTTGCCATGATCCTCAAGCGCCGCACGACGCTCGAGATTGGCCGCGCGCTGCTGTTGGTTGATATCGGCATCGTGGCCATCGCGGCCTTTTTGTATGGCCCGCGTGTCGGTCTGTACTGCGTGCTCGGCCTGTTTGCCAAGACGCTTGTGGTCGACAAAGCCATTGAGAGCATTCACCTGCGCAAAGTCTGCACGGTCATTTGCTCCGAGCCGCGCAAAGTCGAGGAGTTTATCGTCAAGCATCTCAACCGCACAGCGACCATCAGTCGCGGCTACGGTGCCTTCTCGGGCAAGTGCGTGACGGTGATCATGAGCGTGCTGAGCCGTCGCGAGGCCGTGCAACTACGCCGCTATGCGCGCGAAGTCGATCCGGGTGCCTTTATCACGATCGTCGACAGCTCCGAGATCGTCGGCAAGGGCTTCCGCGGAACGAACTAGCACAGACATATTCAACGAACCGCCTGCTGGCGCCGCGTACCTTGCAAATCGGTCATCTTTGAGTATTTGACCCCACATTGGGCAATAATGATGCTAAAGACATCGTTTGCGATCCAAGTGATTCGTTCAAGATACGAAGGGATGATTCTATGTTCTGCTCGCAGTGTGGCGCCCCCATGGGCGATAACGACAAGTTCTGCGGCGTGTGTGGTGCTCCTAATGCCGGTGCCTCTGGCCCCGCTCCCCAGGGACAGCCTCAGCCCCAGCAGTTTGTTCCGCAACCGCCCGTGGCGAATGCGCCAAAGGGCTGTGTGGCTCAGGCGTTCCAAGATATGACCAAGACTCCGGGCGTGCTTCAGCGTGTATGCCAAATCGCGTTTTTGCCGGCGCTGATTTGCGTTGTGTCGGTGCTCGTGTTGTTTATTCCCGTTATTGGCGGCATTGCGGCTGCCATCGGCTTTTTGGCAGCTTGCATTGCGAGTGTGTGTGGTTCCGGCTTTGGTATCGAGTGGGGCCGTGATCTTTCGCTCAAGGTCGATGACGGCATGGACCGTCCACTCATGCGTTCCACGTCGTTTGGTCTCGGAGTCTTTTCGAGCGTTATTTCGGTCGTGCTCGAGGTTATCGCTGCCATTCCCGTTATCGGTGTAGTGCTTTCGCTGGTGGAGGGCGTGGTAATTGGCGCCGCGGGCTCGTATTCTTATTACGGCTCCTATGCACTCGAGGCTGCGCTGTTCGGTTCGCTCGGCCTGCTTGTCCTGGCGCTAATTGCCTCGGCGATTCTGGGTGTCTTCTTTAAGATGTTCGCCGACATCGCCGTGATGCACTTTGCGGTGACCGGGCGTGTCGAGAGCGCGTTTTCGCTCGATAAGGTCTGGGCGGCGTTTAAGCACAACAAGACCAAGCTGTTCTGTGCTTCGTTCCTTCCCGAGTTTTTGACGGGCCTGGTCGCCAACGTTGTCACATGGATCTTGACGGTCGTCTTTGGCGCCATTGCCTCTGTCGGTATGTATAGCTACTACTATCGTCCTACGGGTATTGAGGCAATTGTTACCGGCGGTGGCGTCACGCTCGCGCTGTTCTTGGTGCTGGTCGCTTTCGTCACCGTATTTCTTACGGTCTTTGGCAAGATGCTCAAGCACCGTGCCGTTGGCTATTGGGCCGCACGCTATGCAAGCGAGTGGGCCGATGAGGATAAGGACGACGTCCTGACTTTTGTATTGCCCTTCGAGAAGAAGTCCACCCCTTCGGGTTACGGTGCTCCGGATGCTTCGCCGGCACCTGCACCCGCTCCCGCGACCGAGCCTGAGCCGGCGCCCGAGCCTGAGACGGCATCTGAGTCCGAGCCTGCACCTGAGCCTGAGCCTGAGCCGGCACCTGCACCTGAGCCGGCGTCCGAGCCAAGCTCCGACGAGGAGCCTCAGGACGAGTAGCCACGCCGCCTGCTATTTGGGGACGGGGTAGAAATGGTAGAAATAGCGCTTGACAAATGAGCGGGGGCGGACGTTTCGATACGTCCGCCCCCGCTCTGCTTTAGCCAGGCTGTTATGGATGGGTGTGACGACTACTCGTCGTGCTTCTCCTCGCGGCGTGCAGCAGCGCGTGCGTCGTGGATGCCCTTGATCGCGGCATGGCGAGCCGTTCGGGCATCATGGATGGCGTCGCGAGCCTCGGCGGTCGTCGCCTTGGCAGAGCGCAACTTGGCGGCCAGATCGGGGTTGGTTTCGGCGACCGCGGTAATCGCGGGGCCGTCGAGCTCCTCTTGCGTGGGCTCGGCCAAAAAGTCGATAGCATACTGGGCGGCCACCATGGAGCCCTTTGCCAGCACGGTCTCGTCGATCTTGTAGAAGCAGGAATGTTGGGCGTACGTGGCGCCAATCTTGGGGTTGCGCGTACCTACAAAGGCGAGCACGCCCGGTACGCGACGCAGGTACTCCGAAAAATCCTCGCCCGAAAGCGTACCGCGGTAATGACCCTGGCCGGTGGGGCCAAGACATTTGATGACAGCCTGACGGCAGCGCTCGCTCGAGCCCGCGTCGTTTTCGACCTTGTAGTTTGCGATGGTGTAGTCGGTGAGCTCTGCCTCGGCGCCCAAGGCGGCCGCAGTATGCTCCACGATGCGGCGCATAAGCTCCGGCATTTCCTCGTGGGTCGAATCGCCGTAGGTGCGCACTGTGCCGGCGAGGTAGGCCGTGCCGGCGATAACGTTGCGCGCGGTTCCGCCATGCAGCTCGCCGACGGTGATGACGGCCGGCTCGTATGGGCTGATTTCGCGCGAAACGATGGTCTGCAGGGCATTGACGATCTCGGCGGCAACCATAACGGCGTCGTGGCCGCGCTGGGGCATGGCGCCGTGGCACGAGGTGCCGCGGACGTCGATGCGGAACCAGTCGGTATTGGCCATGCGCGGTCCGGGCTCGCAGCTCACGGTGCCGGCGTCAACCTCGCTCCAGATATGCGCGGCGTAGGCACCATCGACGCCGTCGAGCACGCCCGTGCCGATCATGAGCTTGGCGCCCTGGCCGTTTTCCTCACTGGGCTGGAAGACGATGCGGACTTCGCCGTGGATGTCGTCGGTCATATGGCGCAGGATTTGCAGCGTGCCGAGCATCATGGCGATGTGGCAGTCATGGCCGCAGGCGTGCATGCAGCCCTCGTTGACGCTGGCGAACTCCTCGCCGGTCTGCTCGGTGACGGGCAGGGCGTCGATGTCGGCGCGCAGCAGGATGCGGCGGCGTGGCGTGCCGTCCTCGCGGTAGGCATCCGGCGCGGTACCGCGAAGCGTTGCCACCAAGCCGGTCTTGAGCGGACGCTCGTAGGGGATATTCATGGCGTCGAGCTGGTTGGCGATGTCGGAGGTCGTGCGCTCCTCGGCAAGGCTCAGCTCCGGGTGCTTATGGAAGTGCCGGCGCTGCTTGATGATATAGGGTTCAAACTCGGTAGCGATATCTTTGATGGCTGCGGTGACGTCGTCAGCCGCGCGAGCCTCGGTCGCCGCCATAATCTGCTGTGCCTTGGTCTTCGTCATGGTCGATTTGCTCCTTGCTGGGTTGATCGCAAAATCGTACAGGCTCTCTCCAGTATGCCACCTGCCGCTAGGGCTGGTAAAGTTGCCGTTTGCCGCTTGGGGTTTTGTTGCAAGGGCGGGGGAGTACACTCGGGGGTGTTGAATTTCCTGCCAGAGATGGGGATGCCCATGCAGCATATCGATCGGATTATCCGTTCCAAGAACGTCTTTACCGCGCAAGACGGCATCGATACCGCCCGCGAGCTGGCGATTGCCATCGCAGGCGACCGTATCGTCGCAGTCGGTGCGCCCGATGACGTGATCGCCGCCGCTCCTGCCGCCACGTCGGTTATCGACTACGGCGAGCAGTTTGTCTGCCCCGGTTTCCATGACGCTCATCTGCACTTCTTCCATACCTCGGTCGGTTCCTCGCCGTACATGCTCATGGATATGGGCACGTCCGAGGCGGCGCTGGTGCAACATGCGCTCGAGTTTTCCCAGGACCTGCCCGACGACGCTTGGGTTGTGACGCAGGGCTGGCGCGACTACCGTTGGGACCCGCCCGAGCATCCTACCAAGGCGTCGCTCGATGCGGCATTCCCCGATCGTCCCTGCGTTATGTATTCGGGCGACGGGCACACGCTGTGGCTCAACAGCCGCGCACTCGAGGCGCTCGGCGTCACACGCGACAGCGAGCCGCCAGCGGGCGGTAGCTACGACAAGGACGCAAACGGCGAGCTCACGGGTATCGCTCACGAGGCGGCTGCCATGCAGCTGCTGCCGCGCTGCCTTGAGTGGCTGGGGGAGGATCGCATTGCAAGCGCTTACTCCGATCAAATGAGGCGTATGGCCGAGCAGGGCATCACCTCGATCTGCGATATGTCGCTCATGCCCATGCCGGGCTGCGATTTTATCCGCGACGACGTCTACGACAAACTGCAGGCAGCCGGCAAGTTGGGCATCCGAGCCCATTTGTTTCCCACGCTGCTGGATGACCAATCGCGCTTGGAAGAGCTGCAGGTACGTTACGCGAACAACGCGCTGCTTTCGGCGCCAGGCTTTAAGCAGTTCTTCGACGGCGTGTCGAGCGAACACACGGCCTATCTCACCGAGCCCTATACCAACCCGCGCTTCCCGGGCGACCAGGGCCGTCTGACGGTTCCGGCCGAGCGTATGCGCAAACTGGTCCTCGCTGCCGCGGAGCGCGGTCACACCGTGCGCATCCACGTCATCGGCGACGGTGCCATCCATGCCGCGCTCGATATCTTTGAGGAGGCCGCCGAACTGTATGGCCTGCCCCAGCACAGTCATAACACGCTCGAGCATCTGGAGAACCTCTTGCCCGAGGACATCGATCGTCTACGCAAGCTTAACGTCGTTGCCTCGAGCCAGCCCTGTCACATTACACTCGACCCGGGCGGCCCCGAGCGCGATCTGGGCCTGGAGCGCAGCCGCATCATGTGGCCGTTTGCGACCTATAAGCAGCGCGGCATTCGCCAAGCCTTCGGTACCGACAGCCCTATCACAGCTGTTACCAGCATGAACGTGCTCTACACGGCTATCACGCGCCAGGACCCCAAAAGCCACTGGCCCGAGGGCGGCTGGCTGCCGAGCGAGCGCATCGATGCAGCAACAGCCCTGCGCAACTACACCCTGGGCAGCGCGTACGCAGCGGGCGACGAGCAAAACCTCGGCAGCCTGGAACCCGGCAAATACGCCGACCTGGTAGTCCTGGATCAAAACCCACTCACCATCGACCCCCAAGAACTGCAAGCCACCAAGGTTCAGGCCACCTACCTGGCAGGTAACGTAATCTACGAGCGCTAGCCTCATACCCCACTCATAGGGGGCACGTTTCAGCAACGTGCCCCTTTCTTGTTCGCAACATCTGCATCGCCATTTTGCTGCACTGACTTTTCTGAATGCCGGGCCCGAATTAGTTAACCTGCCTCCCGTGTGGCTCCGGAGGGGCGGGGCATAAGGTTTATCGCGAGTTCCGCACGAGCCGAAGGCCACTTAATGTGGCCTTCGTGCGAGCAGGACTGCCCGAGCAGGAAACCTTATGCCCCGCCCCTCCGGAGCCACACGGGAGTCACCGCTAAGTTATCCCCCGGCATTCAGAAAATCTAAGTGCCAAAAAATAAGATTTTTTGACTCCGTGTTGTATAACCCGCCATTCGTGGGTACCATTCAACGCGTACGCAAACAAAAAAGGGTTAATTCGCGTGGTATAACCGCGCGGCCCAAAAAGGAGGAGACAAGCATGTCGTCTTTGAAGCCGCTTGCAGATCGTGTTCTGGTCAAGCCCGACGAGGCCGAGCAGAAGACCGCTTCTGGTCTGTATATCGCCAGCAACGCTCAGGAGAAGCCGCAGCGCGGCACCATCGTTGCCGTGGGCGCCGGCAAGGTCAACGACAAGGGTGAGCGCATCCCCATGGACGTCAAGGTCGGCGACGTTGTCATCTACGGTAAGTTCGGTGGCAACGAGGTCAAGGTCGACGGCGAGAAGTATCTGCTGATGCGCGCCGACGACATCTACGCTGTCGTCGAGGCCTAGTCTCGTCAGAATCTCTGATTCGTCTTTGAACGCGTCCGCCGCATAGGACTCGGAAGCGGCGACGCGAGTCACATTTCTTTTGGAGGATTACCTACCATGGCAAAGAACATTACGTTCAACACCGATGCCCGCGCTAAGCTTGCCAAGGGCGTCAACACTCTGGCCGACGCCGTTACCGTCACCATGGGCCCCAAGGGCCGCTACGTTGCGCTGCAGCGCACGTTCGGTGCCCCGACCATCACCAACGACGGCGTTTCCGTCGCTAAGGAGATCGAGCTCGAGGACAACATCGAGAACATGGGCGCTCAGCTGGTGAAGGAGGTTGCCACCAAGACCAACGACACCGTGGGTGACGGCACCACCACCGCAACTCTGCTCGCCCAGGCCATCGTCAACGACGGTCTGCGCAACGTCGCCGCTGGCGCCAACCCGCTGGCCATCCGTCGCGGCATCGACAAGGCCGTTAACGCCGCCGTCGCCGAGATGAAGAAGCAGGCCAAGCCGGTCGAGACCAAGGAGCAGATCGCTTCCGTCGGTACCATCTCTGCCGGTGACCCCGAGGTCGGCGAGAAGATCGCCGAGGCCATGGAGGTCGTGGGCAAGGACGGCGTCATCACCGTCGAGGATTCCCAGACGTTCGACATCACCATCGACACCGTCGAGGGCATGCAGTTCGACAAGGGCTATGTCTCCGCTTACTTCGTTACGGACAACGACCGCATGGAGGCCGTGATGAAGGATCCGTACATCCTCATCACCGACCAGAAGATCTCCAGCGTTCAGGACATCATGCCCGTTCTCGAGGCTGTCCAGCGCGCTGGCCGTGGCCTGCTCATCATCGCTGAGGACATCGACGGCGAGGCTCTGCCGACCCTGGTCCTCAACAAGATCCGTGGCGCCCTCAACGTCTGCGCCGTCAAGGCCCCGGGCTACGGCGATCGCCGCAAGCGCATTCTCGAGGACATCGCCGTCCTCACCGGTGGCCAGGCTGCCCTGGACGAGCTGGGCGTGAAGGTCGCTGACATCACCGCCGATATGCTCGGTACCGCTAAGTCCGTCACCATCTCCAAGGACAACACCGTCGTCGTCGGCGGCGCTGGCTCCAAGGAGGCCATCGACGCTCGTATCGCTCAGATCAAGGGTGAGATGGAGAACACCACCTCTGACTTCGACCGTGAGAAGCTCCAGGAGCGCCTGGCCAAGCTCTCCGGTGGCGTTGCCGTCATCAAGGTCGGCGCTGCTACCGAGTCCGAGCTCAAGGAGATCAAGCATCGCGTCGAGGACGCCCTGCAGGCTACCCGCGCTGCTGTCGAGGAGGGCATCGTCGCCGGTGGCGGCGTCGCCTTCATGGACGCTGCTCCTGCGCTCGACGCCGTTGAGCTTGACGACCCCGAGGAGAAGATCGGTGTCGACATCGTCAAGAAGGCTCTGACCGCTCCGGTCGCTACCATCGCCAAGAACGCTGGCTTTGAGGGCGCTGTCGTGGTCGACAAGGTTGCCGAGCTGCCTGCCGGCCAGGGTCTCAACTCTGCCAACGGCGAGTGGGGCGACATGATTGAGATGGGCGTCCTCGACCCCGTCAAGGTCAGCCGCGTCACCCTGCAGAACGCTGCTTCTGTCGCCAGCCTGATTCTCATCACCGAGGCCACTGTCTCCGATGTGCCCAAGAACACTCAGCTTGAGGATGCTATCGCTGCTGCCACCGCTGGTCAGCAGGGCGGCGGTATGTACTAAGGCCGACAAGGTCTAGAACTCCCACCGGGAATCCGGGGGCGGGACGGGGACTTCTCTCCGGAACGTCCTCGGACATGCAAAGAGGCTCCGCATCGCGCTTCGCGCTGCGGAGCCTCTTTGCGTCCTGCGGAATATTCCGGAGAGAA
>CABUHP010000033.1 GCA_902491415.1 uncultured Collinsella sp. | reverse complement strand
TGAAGGGAGCGCTCCCGCAAACTGCCTATTGACAACTTATAGGAGCGTCGGTTTTTATTTCGCGAAATTCGGCATGGTTGAGGGCGATCGGTTAAGCGTAGTAGATAGGCCCATTTCGTGGCGAACGAATCAAGCCGAGGTGCAAAATAGCCCCCGCCCCAGAAAAATCGTCGGCAAGGTAGCAAAATGCCCCGCGGGCAGGAGGCTGCTCGCGGGGCAAAGAAGAGGGGCTTGTTGGTGACGGACCGAAGGGTTCGGCATGGGGTTTCTGCCGCGGTCGCTCTTAAGGCATTACAGCTCGACGAGCTGGCCGGTCTCGGCGGCCTCCTTGATAGCGTTGAGAAGCGTGAGCGTCTTAACGTTGTCGGCGGGGGTCACGACGGGCTCGACCTCGCGGCGGACAACCTTCACAAAGTGCTTGAGCTGCATCTTGTGCGGCAGTGCCGGGTCGACGGCCGGAATCTCCATCTGCAGCGGCTTGTGCCAGTTGGAGGCGCCGTCGTAGGAGAACTGGTGCAGGCGGGGCAGCGACAGGGCGCCCTTAGTGCCGCCGATAAAGTAGGCGTCGGCGTCGAAGGGGCGGTACTGCGGGTCCTCGCGAGCGGTTGCCTCCCAGTTCCAGGGGCTGGCGGTGGCGTCGGAGATGGTCATGCTTGCGAGCGCGCCATCGGCAAAACGGACGTTGACCACGGCGGAGTCCTCGGTCTCAAAACCGCGGGCGGCGCTGGACTGCATACCCTGGACGGCAACGGGCTCGCCCAGCAGGTAGCGGAGCAGGTCGACGTCGTGCACCAGGTTGACCAGGATCGGGCCGGCACCCTTCTTGCGGCGCCATTCGACATCGAAGTACTCGTCATTCTTATAGATCATGTAGTGGAAGCTCGACACGGTGAGCTTGCCCAGCTCGCCGGACTCGATGATCTCCTTGGCCTTGTTGACGAAGGGGTTGTGGCGACGGTGCTGACCCACGAGCACGGGCACGCCGGCGGTCTCGGCCTCGGCAGCGAAAGCCTGGGCATCCTCCAGGTCGTTGGAGATCGGCTTTTCGACCAGCGGCACGATGTTGCGCTTTACAGCCTCGCGGGCAACGCCCAGGTGCAGGTCGTTGGGGGTGGCGATAATGACGGCCTCGGGCTTGACCTCGTCCATCATCTGAGCGGGATCGGTGTAAAACGGCACGCCGGCGGCCTCGGCCGTGGCGCGGGCGCCCTCAAAGGCGTCGGCGATGGCGACGAGCTCGGCCTCGGGCTCCTCGGTGACAAAGCGGATGTGGTTGCGGCCCATGGCGCCGGCGCCGATAACGGCAATGCGGACGGGGTTGAGCTCAGACATTTCGACTCCTTAATACTGGTGACCGGTGGAATGCGACAAAGGGGCTGTCCCTTTGTCGCATCGGTAAAACTAGGCGGACTTCTTCTTGCTGTCGGAGACCATCATGTAGACGGTGAGCACGACGGCGATGGCGGCGATCACAATGGCGCCGTAGAAGGACTGCTGATAGGCGGCGCTGCCGGCCTCGGCGTGATACAGCACGGCGGTGATGGGCTGGCTGATCCAGGTGGAAGCGGCATAACCCAAAAACATGATGCCGTAGTTGACGCCGATGTTACTGGTGCCAAAGGCGCCACCGGTGAGCGGCGGGTAGATGACGAGCAGAGCGCCAAAGCTAAAGCCGAGCAGAGCGAGCGCCACAAAGAACATGGCCTGCGTAAAGCTCATCGACATGATGACGAGTGCGACGATGGTGACGACAAGGCTGATGAGCAGCGACTTATAGGCGCCGAGCTTGTCGATGATCTGGCCAAAGGACAGACGGCCGACCAGGTTGGCGCAGGTGTTGACGGAGACCACCACACCGCCGAGGGCGACGGCCGCGGCGCTCGTGGGGTCGGCGAAGAGCTGAACGGCGGCGATGGAGGCAACCTTGCCCACGAGCAGGGTGCCCGCGGTGGCGGCAAAGGCGAAGGTGACGATGAGGACCCAGAAGCGCGGGGTCTTGACCATCTCGCCCGGGGTGAGGTCGCCGAAGGTGCCAGCATGCGCGCCGCCCTTGGGGGCCTCGAAGCCCTCGGGCAGCCAACCGGCCTCGGGGGCCTTCAGGAACAGGGCGGAGGCGGCGATCGTCACAAAGAAGATGACGCCGAGCGCCTTAAGGGCGCCAAAGATGCCCAGGCTCGGGATGAGCAGCGAGGCGAGCACCGGGGACAGCACGGCGGGGCCGGCGGTCGAAGCGGTCAGGGTGATGCCGGAGGCGAGACCCTTCTTGTCGATGAACCACTTTTGGCCGGTGGTGAGCGCCGGGTTGTAGCCCAGGCCGTTGCCGATGGCGGCGACGAGCGAGAACCACAGGTAGAACTGCCACGGCTCGGTGACGGTACCGGACATGAACCAGCCCAGGCCGTAGCACACGGCGGCGGCGATCACGACGTTGCGCGGGCCGATCTTATCGGAGATGCGGCCGGCGAAGATGCCCGTCACGGCCATGATGGTCTGAAAGACCGGGAAGGCCCAGGTAAGAGCGCTGGACCACTCGGGGTAGACGGCGAGCAGGTTCTTGCTCACGACGGAATACAGCGCGATGGAGCTGATGAAGAACATGGTGACGCACGCGGCGGAAAGCACGACGGCGCGACCCTTGTTGGAGTTGGTGGAAGCCATTGGACTCTTTCTAATCGATACGGGGGAGGAACAGGCGTGTCTGCGAGTCCTCCCTGTCGGGTTGGTTTACTGGTCAGTCGGCTTGGCGACGCCGGACTCATCGGACCAGAGCTCGACACCCTTGTTCTTAAGGTAGTTGTCGGCATAGGCGCGACGGCCGCCGGGCTTGGCGGTGAGGTCGCCCATCATGTTGGAGAAGCCGCCGTCGACCTTGATGGCGTCGCCGGTGGTAAAGTCCGAGCGCTTGGACGCCAGGAACATGACGGCGTTGGCGATATCGCTGACCTCGCCGATGCGGCGCGTGGCGATCAGGCGGCTGCGGCTCTTTTCGACCTCGGGGTCGGCGTAGAAGTTGGCCGACATCGGGGTCTTAACGAAGCAAGGCTCGACGCAGTTGGAGCGGACGCCGTAGGGGCCCCATTCGGCAGCCAGCATCTTGGACATCATGTTGACGCCCGCCTTGGTGGAGCTGTACACGCCCGAGAACGTCTCGGGGGAGTGGCTGGCAACGGTCGAGATGTGCACCAGGCGACCCTGGCCGGCCTTGATCATCTCGCGACCAAAGCGCTGCGAGGTGATGAAGTAACCGGTGAGGTTGACGTTGAGCACCTGCTCCCAGTCGCTCAGCGGCAGGTCTTCCATGGCGGCGAAGCGCAGGATACCGGCGGTGTTGACGAGGACGTCGACGCGACCGAAGTCGGCGATGGTGGCGTCGACGGCGGCCTGAACCTCGGCCTCGTCGGTGGCGTTCATCTTGTAACCCTCGGCGTGGATGCCAAACTCGGCAGCGAGGTCGGCGGCAGCAGCCTTGACCTTCTCCTCGTCCAGGTCGAGCAGGACGACGTTGGCGCCGTTGCGGGCGAACTCGCGGCAAATCTCGACGCCCATACCGCCGAGCGCGCCAGTCACGGCGCAGACATCGCCCTCGAGCTTAAGCCAATTGCTCATAGGAACTTCCCTTCTTGTGCCTCCCGGTGGGTCGCTCCCATTAACCGACCCACGTGGTTTTCGCTGGTTATCGTATGCTTTGCATTTGCGCAGGTGAATTGCATATTTGTTAGAATGGCGTTAACCGTAGGTTTATAGCTCGCAAGACGATGTGTCCTTGATTGAGTGTGTGACCTGCGAAAACAACCCCCTGTGGCACCATGTGGCCATGGGCGCGAAAACGGGAGATTGACGTGTACGATCGACGACTCGAGGCCATATCGGCCGCCGCGGAGCTGGGAAGCTTCTCGCGTGCGGCGGCAAAATTGCGCGTGTCGACCCCGGCGCTCGTCAAGCAGGTGTCGGGCTTCGAGGCCGAGTTTGGCATCACGTTGTTCGAGCGCTCGCATTCTGGTGTTAAGGTGACGCCGGCAGGTGCTCTGCTGGTGGACGATGCACGTTCGATCATGCGGCAGTCCGAGGACGCGCTGCGCCGTGCCCGACGCGCGGCGGGCGATGGCGGGGCCGTGCGTCTGGGCGTGTCGATGATGTGTCCGGGGCGCCAGACGCTGTCGATGTGGACGGGCGTACACGAGCTGGAGCCATCGTTGCGCTTCGAGATCGTGCCGGTGAGCGACCTCTATGACGAGCGCGAATCCGTCATGCGCAGCCTCGGTCGCGAGGTGGATGTGGTGCAGTCGAGTTTTTCGACCCCGCGCTGGGGTGACGTCTGCCAAAAGCTCCGCATCGTTAACGTGCCGTTTTATATCGACGTGCCACGCACGAGCCCGCTGGCGCGCAAGACACGCATTACGGTTGCCGACCTGGAGGGCATGCGCCTGCGCGTGCTCCGTCACGGCAACGACGCAATGGACAGCCTGCGCATCGACCTTCTGGCCGACGGCGGCGTTGACGTGATCGACGTGGACAGCTTTGACTTTGCGCTCTTTAACGAGGCAGAGGAAAAGGGCGACGCGGTGCTCACCTGCGGCGCATGGTCGGGGGTGCACCCGGCCTTTGTGGGCGTGCCGTTCCTGTGCGGGCGAGAGGTGCCGGTCTTTCTGCACTACCCGCTCGAGCCCACCCTCCAAGTCCAAAAACTCGTCAACGCCATGGCCCAACTCCTCAAGTAGCCAAAAGAGTCCCGTCCCAAATTAGCTACCCTTTGCTACGGGTTTAGCGGTCCTCGCGTTGCGGCCCGGCTGCCTCGGCTGTCTTTACGCGGTTCTTGTCGATGTACATGTTTTTGTCGGCCTGGGAAAAGAGCTCGCGCATCGTAGGCGGTTCATCAAAATCACTGGAAAGCGCGAAGCCCACCGCATAGCTGATGGGCATGTCGGGGTGAGCCTCGGAATACTCGTTCACGTTCGCACGGACCCGAGCGAGACAGGACTCCACGGCAGCCCGATCGGAATCCCGCAGCACCGCGATAAACTCATCGCCGCCGTCGCGGCCCACAAAGCACGTCTCGGATGCCACACTTCCCAGTTGTTGGGCAAAAGAGCGAATGTATTCATCGCCCTTCTCATGACCGAAGTTGTTATTGACCGTATGCAGATTGTTAAGGTCGAAGACGCACACCGCAACGGGCGCCTCCGCGGAGACAGGCTGCTCCTGCCCCAAGACCTCCTCGCACTTGTTCTTGTTGGGCAGTCCTGTGGCTTCGTCGAGATAGACTTTGTTCTGCAGTTCGCGATTGAGCGCGGCAGTTCGCACCGCGCGAACAAGTTCGACCGCAAAGGTCGCCACCAAGCCCATGATGTCGATGATCACCAGGCCCTCGAGATAGTTGAGCGCCGACGCCTTCTCCTGAGAGTAGTCCTCCGCGAGTCGTGTAGCATCGTCACAAATACCAAAGAACTCCTCGCTCATCGCGATGATATCGGTGTTCTCGTAGCCGACTTCACGCACACGGGCAATCTCGGTGCAAAGCTCATCAAAATAATTTGCAAGCTCGGTCATTTTTGCCTGATACTCATCGTCGTCGAGACGGACGAGGTTGAGGTCGTCACTTCCGTAACGCAAACCGTTGATGTATGAATCCACGGCTTTGAGCAGGTCATCTTGAGGCTGGCCCGCGTCCTCGAGCTTAACGATTCGCTGCGTGGTGCCGCGCACCAGGCCGGCGTAGTTGACCACACGCGCCGTGCCCTGGATATCGGAGACGAGCAGCATGACATTGATGAAGAAGAAGATGAGAACTGCCGTGAGCACCATCATGAGCAGGCGCACCGCCTGGCTGGCCTTCTTGGCGACAGAAGTATTCACAAGTTCACTTCCCTAAATGACAAAAGAACAGGTAGCACGGAGTGTGCTGAAATTCATGGGTGGTTAACTCTACCATATGGGCCAGCAGCCTTAAACTGCAGCAGACGCTCGTCCAAATTGGCGTGACGCTTGCCTTGTTGTTCTTGACCTGGCCGCGCTATCGGACATGCTTCTGGTCTTGGATCACCATGGGAAAGCTCATCCCGTTTTGTGCGTACAGAGTGGGATGCGGCTTCCCAAAGGTGCCGTTAGGGGAAACCACATCCCGGTTTATGCCCTTGAAATGGGATGCCGTTTCCCGGAGGGGGCCCAGCGGGAAACGGCATCCCATTTTTGGCCCGAAAAGTGGGATACGGTTTCCGGCCGGCATGAAAAAAGCCTCCGCAGTTCGTGTAGCTGCGGAGGCTTTATTCGTTGCGGCGCATTGTGTTTGGGTCGCTGAGATGAGTCGATTTGCCCCGAAAGAGGAGGGCATTGACCTTAGGGTCATGCCCGACGAATGAGCGACAAATCGGCCATCTCGGCGGGCCGAACTACTCCAGTTCAAACGCTCCGGTATAGAGCTGGTAGTAATACCCGCGCTTGGCGATCAGCTCGTCGTGGTTGCCGCGCTCGATGATGCGGCCGTGATCCAGACAGATGATCGCGTCGGAGTTGCGCACGGTGGACAGGCGGTGCGCGATGACAAACGTCGTGCGGCCTTCCATGAGCTTGTCCATGCCGGCTTGCACGATGGCCTCGGTGCGGGTATCGATACTCGACGTGGCCTCGTCCAGGATCATCGCCGGCGGATCGGCGACGGCGGCGCGTGCGATCGAGATCAGCTGGCGCTGGCCCTGCGACAGCTGTGCGCCGTTGCCGGTGAGCATGGTGTCGTAGCCGTCGGGCAGGCGGGTGATAAAGTCGTCCGCGCCCGCGAGCTTGGCCGCCGCGATGCACTCCTCGCCGGTAGCGTCCAGATTGCCGTAGCGGATGTTATCCATCACGGTGCCGGTGAACAGGTTCACGTCCTGTAGCACGACGCCCAGCGAGCGGCGCAAGTCGGCCTTGCGGATCTTGTTGACGTTGATGCCGTCGTAGCGAATCTTGCCGTCGGCGATGTCATAGAAGCGGTTGATGAGGTTGGTGATGGTCGTCTTACCGGCACCGGTGGCGCCGACAAACGCGACCTTCTGGCCCGGCTTGGCAAACACGGACACGCCGTGCAGCACCTCGTGGTCGGGCGTGTAGCCAAAGTCGACGTTGTCCATGACCAGGTCGCCACGCAGCGGCACGTATTCGATCTCGCCGGTTGCGCGGTGCGGATGTTTCCACGCCCACATGCCAGTGTGGTGGTCGGCCTCCTCGAGCTGCCAGGTATCGGGGTTCACCTGAGCGTTGACGAGCGTCACATAGCCTTCGTCGGCTTCGGGCTCCTCGTCGATGAGCTCAAAGATACGGTCGGCGCCGGCGAGGCCCATGACCACGGCGTTGATCTGCTGCGAGATCTGGCCGATCTGTCCGCAGAACTGCTTGGTCATGTTGAGGAACGGCACTACGACGGCGATGGACAGCGCCATGCCCGAGATGCTCAGGTTGGGCACGCCCAGCGCCAGGAAAATGCCGCCTGCCAGTGCGACCAGCACGTAGAGCAGGTTTCCCAGGTTCATAAGGATGGGCATGAGGATGTTGGCGTACATGTTGGCCTTCTGCGAGACCTCGAAGAGCTTTTCGTTGCGCTCGTCAAAATCGGCCTCGGCGGCAGACTCGTGGCAGAATGCCTTGACGACCTTCTGGCCGTTCATGACTTCCTCGATATGGCCCTCGACAACGCCGAGCTCGGTCTGCTGCGCAATAAAGAAGCGCGCGGAGTTGGAGCCGAGCAGCTTGGTCATAAAGGTCATAAAGGCGACGCCTGCCACAATGACCAGGCACATCCAAACGCTGTAGTACAGCATGATAAAGAACACCGTGACGATGACGATGGTCGTCATGAGCAGGTTGGGCAGCGACTGGCTGATCATCTGGCGCAGCGTGTCGATGTCGTTGGTGTAGTGGCTCATGATGTCGCCGCGCTGATGCGTGTCGAAGTAGCGGATCGGCAGGTCCTGCATGCGGTTGAACATCTTCTCGCGCAGCTTCTCGAGCGAGCCCTGCGTGATGACGGCCATGGCGCGGTTCCAGAAGAGCGAAGACGCGACGCCCACGGCGTAGATGCAGCCGAGGGTAGTCACAAGCTTCAGAATTTTGGGCTGCGCGGCCGTCCAGTCGCCCGACTGCCATGATTCGCTGATGACCTGCAGCGCGCTCTGGAGAAACGTCGCGCCGATGGAGTTGATGACGGCGCAGAGCACCACGCCGGCGACGACGAGGGGCAAAAGCACCGGGTAGAAGCCAAAGAGCATTCTGATGAGGCGCGTCATGGCGCCGCCCTTGCGGTTGCGTACGCGCTCGGCGGTAGTGGCCTTACTCATGTGCCTCGCCTCCTTCCTGGGTCTGGGCTTGCGATGCAGATGCCTCGGTGCCGGCTGCAGCGGTCTCGCCCGCGTCCTCGCCCTCGGCGCTCATCTTGTTCTGCGAGGTAAAGGTCTCGCGGTAGATCTCGCTCGTCTTGAGCAGCTCGTCGTGGTTGCCGATGTCCTTGATGCGGCCGCCCTCCATGACGATGATGCGATCGGCATCCTGCACGGAGCTAATACGCTGGGCAATGATGAGCTTGGTCGTGTTGGGCAGATAACTCGCCAGGCCCTCGCGGATCTTGGCGTCGGTCTTGGTGTCGACGGCGCTCGTGGAGTCATCCAGGATCAAGATCTTGGGGCGACGCAGCAGGGCACGCGCAATGCACAGGCGCTGCTTCTGGCCGCCGGAAACGTTCGAGCCGCCCTGCTCAATCCAGGTGTCGTAGCCCTTGGGGAAGCCGTCGACAAACTCGTCGGCGCAGGCCAGATGTGCTGCCTCGCGGACTTCCTCGTCGGTGGCGTTCGGGTCGCCCCAGCGCAGGTTTTCGGCGATGGTGCCGCTAAACAGCACGTTTTTCTGCAGCACCATGGCTACCTGGTGGCGCAGCGCGTCCAGATCGTAGTTGCGTACGTTCACGCCGCCGACGCGCACGGTGCCTTCGGTGACATCGTACAGGCGGGCGATCAGATTCACGAGCGTCGACTTGGCCGAGCCGGTGCCGCCGATAATACCGATGGTCTCGCCGCTCTTAATATGCAGGTCGATATCGTCGAGCGCCTGGCGCTTCGCGTGCTCGGAGTACTTAAAGCTCACGTGGTCAAAGTCGATGGAGCCGTCGGCAACCTCGAGCACGGGCTCGGTCGGGTTGGCGATTGTGGGCTCGGCGGCAAGCACCTCGGTAATGCGGTGTGCCGACTCGTCGGCCATGGTCACCATGACAAAGATCATCGACAGCTGCATCAGACTCATCAGAATCTGGAAGCCATAGGTAAAGATGGAGGAGAGCTGGCCCACGTCGAACAAGGTGCCCTGGCTCGTGATGATGAGCTCGGAGCCCAGGTAGATGATGACGACGAACGCGCCGTTGACGCAGATGTTCATCATGGGGTTATTGAAGGCGAGCAGCTTTTCGGCGCGGGTGAAGTCCATCTGGACGTCGCGCGCGGCGGTGGCGAACTTCTCTTTCTCGTAGTCCTGGCGCACGTAACTCTTGACCACGCGCATGCCGGTGACGTTTTCCTCGACGGACTCGTTGAGCGCGTCGTACTTGCGGAACACGCGGGCAAAGATCGGGCGCACCTTATAGATGATAAAGAACAGGCCAAAGCCCAGCAGCGGAATGATGACCAGGTAGACCATGGCGACGCTGCCGCCCATGGCGTAGGCCATGGCAAAGGCAAAGACCAATACCAGCGGCGCGCGCACGGCGATGCGGATGAGCATCATAAAGGCCTGCTGCACGTTGTTGATGTCGGTGGTGAGGCGGGTGACGAGCGAGGAGCTCGAGAACTCATCGATGTTGGCAAAGCTGAACGTCTGGATCTTGTAGAACAGGTCGTGACGCAGGTTCTTGGCGAAGCCGCAGCTCGCATGACTGCAGGTGACGCCGGCAGCGGCACCAAAAGCGAGCGACGTCAGTGCGATGAGCACCAAAAAGCCTGCGGTGGGAAGCATCTGGGCGACGGTGGCACCGTCTTTGATGGCGTCGATCATGTCGGCGGTGATAAACGGGATCATCATTTCGCAGAGCACCTCGCCAAGCACCAGTAGCGGCGTGGCGATCGTGACCTTCTTGTAATCGCGGATGCTTCCCATGAGGGTTTTAATCATCCAGTTCCTCCCAGGTTACGCGGATTTTTTCGAGCATCTCGGCGAGCTGTTCGCGCTCGTCGTGCGTAAGGGCGCTAAAAGCCTGTTCCCTAAAGCGAATGCGGGCGGCCTGCTCAATGCGGGCCTTTTCCCATCCAGCTTCGGTCAGGCGAATGGTGAGCTGCCGACGATCCTTGGGATTGCGACTGCGTTCGATGATGCCGCCCATTTCGAGCTTGGACAGAATCTCGGAAAGGGACCCCGGCTTGAGGTCGAAGTGCATGCCGAGTTCCTGTTGGGACAGCTCGCCGGTCGGCTGCTTGGCGAGCAGGCAGACGATGGGCGCCTTGCCAGACACGCCGCCGCCATGAAAGTGCATGTAGTGGCCGCAAAAGCCTAGGCCGCTCAGGATGCGCTTGGCGAGTTTGTCTTCGGCGCTGACCGCTTCGGGTATGTCTACCGGTTGCGACGGGTCGCCGCCGGGTTCATGCGGATAGGCGAGTGGTTCAACACACATATCTAAGCTTCGCTCCTTTCTTTAGTTAGGTAGTGGAATTGTTTTGTGCCTAACTAATTTAGGAGCGTGAGAAATCAATGTCAAGGTACCAAACTTATTAAGTTACGGCGTTTTGCCAAACGCCGTAACCGCTCGACGCTGCAAACGCTCCCTGCGCTACACTTAGTCGCACTGTGGCGCTGCCGCGCCGTGCCCGAAACAAGGGAGACCCTCATGAAGAACACTCAGCTGCTGCTGATCAACGATATGTGTGGCTACGGTAAGGTCGCGCTTTCCGCCATGCTGCCGGTGCTGTCGCATATGGGCTACCGCATCCACAACCTGCCGACGGCACTTGTGTCCGATACGCTCAACTATCCCAAGTTCTACATCCATGACACCACCGAGTACGTGCGCCAGAGCCTCGCTATCTGGGAGGAGCTCGGGTTTGAGTTCGACGCCATCTCGACCGGCTTTATCGTGACCGAGGAAGAGACGCGCATCATCTCGGACTTTTGCCACCGCCGTGCGCAAAAGGGCACCAAGGTGTTCGTCGACCCCATCATGGGCGACAACGGCAAGCTCTACGCCGGCGTGCCCGAGTCCACGATCGGTCTCATGCGCAGCCTGCTCGAGTGCGCTGACTATGCGGTGCCAAACTACACCGAGGCATGCCTGCTCACCGATACGCCCATTGCCGAGCAAATCACGCCCGATGAGGGCCGCGCTCTTGTGGATGCCGTGCGTGTCCTGGGCGCCAAGTCGGTGGTCATTACGAGCGCTGTGGTCGACGGTGCGAATGTCGTCATCGGTTACGACCATGTGGCGGGGGAGTACTTTACGATTCCCTTCGACCTGATACCGGTCTACTTCCCGGGCACGGGCGACACGTTCTCGGCGGTGCTTGTCGGCAGCGTTATGGCCGGTTGGAGCCTGCAGCGCGCGACGAGCGATGCCATGCGTGTGGTAGCGGAGCTCATCGAGCGCAATGCCGA
>CABUHP010000032.1 GCA_902491415.1 uncultured Collinsella sp. | reverse complement strand
TCGCGACCCCGAGTACATCCGCGAGCGCGTGGCCGACGGCCGCATCGCCATTCCTGCCAACATCGTGCACATCAAAAAAGGCATGCGCGTCTTTGGCGTCGGTGAGGGCCTGTCCACCAAGGTCAACGTGAACTTGGGCATCTCGGGCGACAAGGCCGATGCCGCCGAGGAATGGAAGAAGGTCAAGATCGCCGAGGACTTTGGCGCCGACGCCATCATGGACCTCTCCAACTCGGGCAAGACGCGCCAGTTCCGCCAGCAGCTCATCGACGAGACGCCGCTCATGGTAGGTACCGTCCCCATGTACGACGCCATCGGCTACATGGAAAAGCCGCTGGTCAAGCTTACCAAGGACGACCTGTTCGAGGTCGTGCGCGCGCACGCCGAGGACGGCGTGGACTTTATGACCATCCACTGCGGCATCAACAAGTCGGTCACCAAGACCTTTAAGGAGACCGGCCGCCTGATGAACATCGTCAGCCGCGGCGGTTCGCTGCTGTTTGGCTGGATGGAGGTTACCGGCAACGAAAACCCGTTCTATGAGTTCTACGACGAGCTGCTCGAGATTTGCCACGAGTACGACGTGACGATTTCGCTCGGCGACTCCTGCCGTCCGGGCTGCCTCTACGACTCCAACGATGCCACCGAGACCGCCGAGATGATCGAGCTGGGCAAGCTGTGCAAGCGCGCCTGGGCAGCCGGCGTCCAGGTCATGGTCGAGGGCCCGGGTCACATGGCGCTCGACGAGATCGCCGCCAACATGAAACTGCAGAAGCGCCTGTGCCACAACGCCCCGTTCTATGTGCTGGGGCCGCTGGTGACCGATATCGGTGTGGGCTACGACCACATCACCGCCGCCATCGGTGGCGCCATCTCCGCCAGCTCCGGTGCCGACTTCCTGTGCTACGTGACGCCGGCCGAGCACCTGTGCCTGCCCAACGCCCAGGACGTGCTCGATGGCCTCATGGCCACCAAGATCGCCGCACATGCCGCCGATATCGCCAAGAAGGTGCCGCACGCCCGCGACATGGACGACAAGATGGGCCAGGCGCGCCGCAAACTCGACTGGGATGCCATGTGGAAGTGTGCGCTCGACCCAGTTACGGGCAAGAAGCGCTACGAAGAATCCCCCGCCGCCACCGAGGGCACTTGCACCATGTGTGGGAAGATGTGCGCCGTCCGCACCGTCAACAAGATCTTCGAGGGCACCACGATCGACCTCGGCATGGAGGACTAACCCTGTCGCCGCGGCCGCTTCTGGCGGCGAGCTGGTGCCTGTCAATTGTTGACTTGTGAACATTTACTTACACTTGCGTAGAGATTGCATCGCCCGCCCGGGTTCGGCATAGAGTCGGCCCGGGCATCCTCATAATGCTGGCTTAAAGACCCATTTGATTCCGACCGAACAAGGGAGCGAACATGGATCGTAGTAAGGTACCTGCCGTCCTGTCCATCGCGGGATCCGATTCCAGCGGTGGCGCCGGCATTCAGGCCGACATCAAGACCATCACGGCGCACCGCCTGTATGCCGAGACGGCCATCACCGCCATCACAGCGCAAAACACCCTGGGCGTTACCGCCGTGCAGGATATCTCGCCAGATATCGTAGCCGCGCAAATTGACGCCGTTTTTGACGATATCCGCCCCAGCGCCGTCAAGATCGGCATGGTTTCTTCTGTCGAGATTATCGAAGTCATCGCCGACCGCTTGAGCGCCTGGAACGCAACGAACGTGGTCGTCGACCCCGTCATGGTCGCCACCTCGGGCGCGCGGCTGATTGCCGAAGATGCCGCCGAGGCGCTCACCCGCCGCCTGTTCCCGCTAGCGACGGTTATCACGCCCAATATTCCCGAGGCCATGGCACTGCTCGACTATGAGGTCGACTCCGAGCGCACGCAGCAAAATGCTGCCATGCTCCTCACCCGCCGCTTTGGTTGCGCATCCCTCGTTAAGGGTGGGCATCTTGTCAACGAGGCCAACGATGTACTGGCCGAACCCGCGCCACTCGATGACGAGGGCAACCATCTGGGAGATCCACTCACCACGTGGTTCCGCCACAAGCGCATCGAGACCGACAACACGCACGGCACCGGATGCACGCTCTCGTCCGCCATCGCCTGCGCGCTGGCTCAGGGCATGGATCTTGCCGATGCCGTCAACGCCGGCAAGGCCTACCTGACAGGCGCTCTGGCCGCCGGCCTGAACATGGGCAAAGGCTCCGGCCCCGTCAACCACATGTGGCAGTATTAAGATTCGCAGCCCAAGCCACCGCAAAGGGGACAAGCACCTTTACGGTGGTTCCTGCATATATCTCAATCTGTAACAGTTAGAGCCCATTTTTCGACCCACCTGTTACAGATTGAGACATTCAAATTCCGCTGAGAAGAAAATCTCGATCTGTAACAGTAACTCGGCAAAATCGACCCTAGATGTTACAGATCGAGACAAACGACCGATATCGGCCTAAATAATCTTAATCTGTAACATCTAGCCCGTTTTCGGCCTTACAACTGTCACAGATCGAGACAAAGCAACGAAACAAGCCACCACAAGGGGAACTTCTGTGGTGGCTTGGGGTCGCGCTACTCTCCGAGCATCTCTTGGAGCTTGGCTGCCACGGCGTGACCCAGGCTCTCATGGCTTTCGGGCATCATATGCAGATAGTCGATATCGCCCGGCTCGGCAAAGTCGGCGGCATTCAAAAAGTCGCAGCCAAACTGCTCAGCCACATGCGCGTAGTACTCACCAAAATGTTCCGAGGCTTCTACGGAATGCTCGTCAAAATCGGTCATATATACGTCGGCGATCTGCGGCTTAATCTTGATAGGCGCCATCAGCAGAATGCGCGGACAAGGCGCAGCGTCGGTCCACGGAAACGCGCGGACGGCGCGAATCAGCGCCATGGCGCCACGGGCGATATCGGAAGCTGTCACGTTAAAGACCGTCTTACAGTCGTTGGTGCCCAGCATGATCACAATGGCGTCCAGCGGCTTATGGGCCTCGAGCAGCATCGGAAGTGCGCGGATGCCGTTAAGATTGGTGTCCAGATGGCACATGTCGTCGCGTACCGTCGTGCGGCCGTTGAGGCCTTCTTCAACTACATGCCAGCCCTCGCCTAAGTCACGTTGGGCCACGCCGCACCAGCGCACATCCTGCGCATAGCGCACCGCGGTGCCGTCGCGCATGCCCGCCGGATCGTAACCATAGGTGTTGCTGTCGCCAAAGCACAGAACGTTTTTCATCGTAAGCCCCTCGCTCAGTAAAAAGCCGACGGAAGCAGCCTCTCCCGCCGGCTCGACCTATCTGTCAGCACGTACCGATTACAGGTACTTGCGCCAATCGTCCTCGTCCTCATCATCCTCGGTAGCAGCCTGGGTCTGCTCGGCGGCGCGAGCTGCCGCAGCGCGAGCGGCAACCTGGGCATAGGACTCCTCGTTGCGCTCGGGGAAGTTTGCCAGCACGTGCTCGAACTTGGCAAAATCCTCATCCCAGCGCGTAGAAGGCACGGCAAAGAAGACTTGCTTGACCTTAAAGTCGCCCGACGCGAGCTCCTTGCGGAAGAGCTCGGCCACGGCCTCTGCGTCAAAGCCGTTGTTGTCGCAGCCCCAAGCGCCCAGCACGAGCTTCTCGCGACCTAGCTCGTCGCAGATGGCAAGCACAAAGCGAATGCGGTCGCGCAGGGCGTCCAGCAGAGCATCGTCGCTCACGCGATACTCCTGGCGGGCGCGCTTAACGTTGGGAGCGGCGGCCACGATCACGTCGGCGTATGCATGCACGTGGTTGCGGTCGAAGCGCACCGCAGGCACCACCAGCGCACGGTTGCGGTAAAGCTCGCAGTTGATGTTGCGGCGACGGTTCTCGCCGTACCATTTGCGCTGCTTATCGAGAACGTTGTACAGATACGAATCGGCGCACAGCGTGGCCTCCTGGCCCAGATAGCCCTGGATGTAGCCACCGCCCGGGTTGGTGAACGAGGCAAAGGCGAGCACGGCCATGTCGCAGAACTGCGCATAGCCACGACCGTTGTCCAGGATGGCCTGCGTGGCGGAGGCATCGAGCACGGTGACCTCAGGCAGAACCGGAGCGGGCTCCTCAGCAGGCGCGGACTCAGCTTCGGCGATTTCCTCGGCAGGCTCAGGCGCTGCCTCGGTCTCGGGCGCCGTCTCGGTCTCGGCAGCCTCCGCGCCCTCGACGTCCTCGGCAACCTGTTCTTCGGCGGCCACAGCACTCTGAACCTTGGCCTTCATCGCCGCGACAAAACCGGCAGGCATACCATCGAACTCGCACACGCCGGCAAGCGAACGCTCGATATCCTTGGCGCACGCTTCGGACACAGTTGCCACGTGACGCTCGGCGGCCTTGGCACGGGCCTCGCGCTTGGGATTGGGCTGACCCGCTCGGTTGGACCTGCGGTTACGGTTCCTGTTGTCGACGTCTGCCATAAGTGGTCACCTTTCCTGTCGCTGCCGCTATCGGCTTTTCCCATCCATGATACCCCGCCGAGTACAAAAAAGACGGCCCCGAAGGACCGCCTTTCGCATCGATTTACACGCACGGCAAGCACCGCCGCAATTCGCCACTAGTCGCGACGGCCAAGGATGTTCAGGATGCGCAGGAACACGTTGATAATGTCCACGAACAGATTGGACGCCATGAGCACGGCGTTGGGCAGCGTAGGCGGCACCGTCGTGGCAACATAGGTGTCATAGCCAATAAAGCCGGCGAACACCACGATTACGATCAGATCGGTGATGGTCTGCGAGACGCCCATGAACATCAGCACGATCTCAACCAGAATAGTGGCGAGCAGAATGCCAAAACCGATGCCATATACGCGCTGGAAAAACTTGGGGAACGTCACGCCCAAGGCGCCAAAGACAAAGGTGATGGCGGCCGTGGCGATAAAGGCAGTGTTGATGGTGGGCAGGTCGTAGTTGGCAAGGCCAAACGACGCGGTCAGGCCAAAGGTGCTCGCAAAGATTACGTAGCCCACAAGGGACAGGCCCACGGACTGCTTGCTGGCGGCGGCCGACATCATGACCATGCCGACGATGGTCAAAATAAATGAGCCAAAGACCAGCGGCAAAGCGGCGCCGCTCATCATCATGCGCGCAAACGACATGGTGCTCGTAAAGTAAGCACCGACGCCCATGGCGCAAAAGCCCAAAAAGATCAGGGCAGACATGGCAAGATTATACGCACGCGGCGACATCTCCTTGGCACGGCTTGCGCCGGTTTCGATGGGGCCGTTCTGATAGCCCTGAATATCGTTCATAATTTCGTCCTTTCAAAAGCGCCGCGACAGCGCAGTAGCTGACAAGATTCCTGTCATTGTACCCGAATGCCGTACGTCCTTACCTACGGCGCTCGCCCTCAAGCGTACGATCAAAGGCCCAGACCCACCAACGCATCACGTGTGCCTGCGAGCCGTCTGCCCGCTCGCGCGTCTGGTCCTCCAGATACAACTCGGTCGCGTGCCCGCCAAAACGCACCTTATATGTTGCCGTACGGATGCCGTGGACCATCAGGCCAAACCCGGTGGTCGAGATAATTTCGTCGATCGTAAAACAACGGCCGTCGACCCAGCAGACGGTGACCGGCACGACCTGTCCGCCCGCGAGGATGCGGGCCACGACGTCCACATACTGCTTGTGCACGCGCCGAGTTTTGCCGTCTGTCTGTCGATATTCCATGCCTCCTATTATCGAACGCATGTTTGCATGTTGTAAAGCGAACAGACTGTGGTTTTGGAGTGTCGTAGTAATCGCACGTGTCCGCATGGCGTGTTAGCAAAAAGAACACCCGCGGTCAACAGGGCTAATATTCAATTTTAGTGCCAAAAAGTTCACTTCTCCCATCAGAACTCGGTAAAGAGACCCGCAGGAGGTGATACGATTTATCATGTTTTTGTAACGTGTCTGCAAACTTCGAGAAAGCCCATATATGGACGTAACGTTCTCAACCTTCCTCGGCCAAATTGTGTCGAACCCAGTCCTTGCCGTCACCGTGATCCTCGCGTTGGGCGCCATCTTCGTCAATGGATGGACCGACGCGCCCAACGCCATCGCGACCTGCGTCACTACGCGTTGCATGCCCGCCCGCGCCGCCATTCTCATGAGCGCCGCATTCAACTTCCTCGGCGTGCTCATCATGACGCACTTTAACGCGAGCGTCGCCAACACCATCTCACATATCGTCGACTTTGGCGGAAACAGCACCATGGCGCTCGCCTGCCTATGCGCGGCGCTGTTCTCCATCGTCGTCTACGGCGCCACAGCGTCGCGTTTTGGCATCCCCACCTCGCAAAGCCACAGCCTTATCGCCGGCCTGACCGGTGCCGCCATCGCCCTCGGCGGTGCGAGCAGCGTCAACGTCCACGAGTGGATGAAGGTCATCTACGGCCTGGCGCTCTCCATAGGCCTGGGCTTTGTCATGGGCTGGGTCCTGTGCAAGCTCGTCTCGATTCTTTTCGCCGCCGCCAACAGGCGACGTGCCAATGTCTTTAAATACGCTCAGATCGCGAGCGCCGCGGCCATGAGCTTTATGCACGGCGCGCAGGATGGACAGAAGTTCATCGGCGTGCTCTTTTTAGGCGTGGCCTTTGCCAGCGGCCAGACGAGCGTCGGCGATGCAGGCATCCCCATCTGGATTATGCTGCTGTGCTCGGCCACTATGGGCATCGGCACCAGCGTGGGCGGCGAGCGCATCATCAAGTCCGTCGGCCAGAGCATGGTCAAGCTCGAAAAGTACCAGGGCTTCTCCGCCGACCTGGCGGGCGCCGCGAACCTGCTGCTTGCCACCCTTACCGGCATCCCCGTGTCCTCCACACACATCAAGACCTGCGCCATCATGGGCGTCGGTGCCGTCAAGCGCCTCTCGGCCATCAACTTCGGCGTCGTCAAGGACATGATGTTCACCTGGTTCTTCACCTTCCCTGCCTGCGGACTCATCAGCTTTGTCATGGCCAAGCTGTTCATGATGTTCCTCTAATCAAACCGAGCGTCCATCCGGACCGCAACACTTCGCCCACCCGTCTTCGCCTCGAAAGGACCCACCCATGGCAAAGAAACCCGATTCGTTCTACTTTGATAACTACGTTGCCTGCGCCGACCTCGCCGTTCAGGCAGCCGAGCTGCTCACCAAGATTTTTGAGAACTTTGACCCCGCGCAGATCCACGACATGCTCGATAAGATGCATGCGATTGAGCATGCGGCCGACAAGAAGCACCATGAGCTCGAAGACGCCTTGCTCACCGCCTTTATCACCCCGCTCGAGCGCGAGGATCTGGATCTGATGAGCTGCTCACTCGACACCGTACTCGACCGCATCGAGGGCGTCGTGCAGCGCGTCTACTTCACCAACATTCAGAGCATCCATCCCGACGCCATCGTCATCGCCCACAAGGTGACTGACGCCTGCCGCGCCATGAAAGACCTGATGGTCGAGCTTCCCAACTACCGCAAGTCCAAAACGCTGCGCGAGCTGGTCATCCAGATCAACACCATCGAGTCCGAGGCCGACGAGCTCTACATCAACGCCATGCGCAACCTGCACGTTAACGGCAAGGATCCGCTCGAGGTCATCGCTTGGCGTGACGTCTACGCCTTCCTGGAGTACTGCGCCGACTGCTGCGAGAATGTGGCCGATGTTGTGGATTCGATTGTCATGAAGAACAGTTAATTTGGGGTACGTGTCCCTTCGCCTTACGTACCACCATTGGGAACTTTGGCTGATACTTTGAAAGCAATGAGGCTTTTGTTGACAGGGCCTTTGAGCCCGATTGGGAACTTTGGGACCGCCTTAAACGTTTGGCTGGATGGGGCTTTGGGTACCCTTTGTTTTGCTTTGGGTTGATTCGTTGAATTTGGAGGGCTTGGTTGTGAGTTATTTGGATTTGGCTCGGGCTCGGTATTCTTGTCGTGAGTTTGAAGATCGGGCTGTGGAGCAGGCTGTGGTGGATGCCATTGTTGAGGCTGGGCGGATTGCTCCTTCTGCTTGTAATAATCATCCTTCTCGTGTGATGGTGCTGGATACGCCTGAGCTTCTGGAGAAGGCTGCTGCTTGTCAGCCTCGGTTTGCTCGTGATGGATCTATCTTTGGCGCTCCGCTCATCTTCCTTATTTGTAGCGTTACCGAAGACGCTTGGGTGCGCCCGTATGACCAGATGAATTCCAGTGAAATCGATACGTCCATAGTGTGCGATCAGATGATGATGGAGGCCACCGAGCAGGGCCTGGGAACGTGTTGGGTATGCCATTTTAAGCCCGAGGTGGCACAGGAGCAGTTCAACCTGCCCGAGGGCGTCTATCCCTATCACATGCTCGTCTGCGGATATCCTGCCGACCACATCGCCGATTCCGAGCATCGCGAGGCCCGTACCATTCCCCTCTCCGACTTCCTCCTCAAGTAGATTTTGGGACATGCCCTAAAACCTATCCTTGACCGCTCACCGGTTCGCCGAGTTCTGCGCCACTATGGTGCAGGGCTCGGTTTTTATGTTACGCACCCCGGCACAGTCATAAAAAAGGACCCGCAAGATGCGGATCCTTTCTAGGCACTAAATTGTAGGCCGAATGTTAGTCCAGGTCGTCGGCAGCGAAGTTGTCGATCGGGGCGAAGGGATCGGCCACGGGGACAACCGGGTCAGCGACGGGCAGCGGCTCGGCGGGAACAGTCACCGCAGGAGAAGCGGCAGAACCGACCGGCGTGGAGGCCATGAGGTCGGCCGGGAAGGAGTTCTGGGCATCGTCCATGAAGTGCTGGATGAGCTTGAGATACTCGGCCTTGAACTCCTCACGAGAAGCCTTGAGACGATCGATCTCCTCGAGCTCAGCCTGCTTCTCGGTCAGAGCCTGGCGGATAACCTCGCGGGCCTTGGCGTCAGCCTCGTTGCGAATACGCTCAGCGTTCTCATTGGCATCGTTGACGATGGTCTCAGCGGTCTGCTGGGCAGCGATCAGGGCAGCGGAAATCTGGCGCTCCTGAGCGGAGAAGTCAGGGGCGGGAGCAGCCACGGGGGCGGCAGGAACGGCCTGGGCGGGGGCATCCTGAGCCTGGGCAAGCTGAGCCTGCGCATCGGCAAGCTGCTGCTCGGTAGCAGTCAGACGACCCTTAAGGTCGACGATCTTAGCGAGCATAGCGTCAACCTCAGAGGACAGCGTCTCCAAGAAGACGTCGACCTCGGCAGGATCGTAGCCACGCTTGGCCTCAGAGAAAGTCTGAGCCTGGATGTCTGCAGGGGTAATAGCCATAACAAGTCTCCTTTTTCATCGCCTCGGCGCTACACGCCCGACGTAAGTTACTAAGTCAGTTCTACACGAGTATACCTATAAGAAGCTGCAGAACCAGCCTCTGCACCAACTGCAACGCAATAATCGCAACGACCGGCGAAAAATCGATACCGCCCATCGGCGGGATGAAACGACGGAACAGGTTGAGCCACGGACCGCACACGCTATCAAGCACCGCGGCAATATCCTGAAGCAAACCACCCTGCTTCATGGGAATCCACGTCATAAAGCAGTAGACGACAATGAGCGTGGAATAGAAGTTGAACAGCGTGTTGACCAGCTGGACGATAGTGTAGATGTTGATGGGAATCTCCTCGTCTTGTCTTTACTTAAGGTAGCCGTCCGCACGAAGCTTCTTGAGATCGGAATCTTTGACCTCGCAACCGGCGGGCAGTACCATGAACACGCGGTCGCCCACCTCCTTGACCGTGGCACCCAGACCGCAGGCAAAGCCGTAAGAGAAGTCCAAGACGCGCTTGGCAACTTCGGTGCGTACGCCCACAAAAATCAGTGCGACAGGCTGCTTGGTGCGAACGCGGCGCACCACGGTCTCCACGTCGTCATAGCTCTCGGGGCGCAGGACATAGGCCGGCAGCTGCGGCGTGGCGTTGATGATATTGCTCGCATAGGCCGAGGCATCGCTCGGTGCAGGCGCGGGCGCAGCGGCGGCACGGGCGCGGGTGTTCTCGGCGTAGCTCGACGGCGTGTCATAGGCACCAGGACGATAACCGCTCGCAACACTGTCCTGCGAGCGCGAAGGCGGGTTATACGTCGTGGCATGGCGGGAGTCATCGCCGACCAGCTGACCGGAGCGCGTATACACGGCAACCGACTCAGCTTCACCGCGGCGCGTCTGACCAAGCAGGCCGTTGCTCGGCTCGTCTTGGGTGTAGAAGCCCTCGCCCGAAGCACCGCTGTAGCCGTTGCCCTGATAACTATCGTCATAGCCGTCATCGTAGCCGTAGTCGTCGTCCTGGCCATAACCCTGGTCGTAACCCTGCTGGCCGCCCAGGTGCATCTTATTTTTAATCTCGTCAAGGAAGCCCATGGTTGTGTCCTCTCGCGGTTTAGTGCAGGCGCCCCGATAATCAGTGCGCACTTCAGAGCCTTATTTTACTGCAAACTCCGGGCTAAATACTACCCTGCCCAGGCGAACGAGCGTAGAGCCCTCCTCAAGGGCAGGCTCAAAGTCCTCGCTCATGCCGCAGGAAAGCTCAGGCAGGTTCAAATCGGGATGCGCCGCCTCCAGCTCATCCCTCAGCTCACGAAGCCCCGCAAAGGTGCGGCGTGCCACATCCTTATTCCCCCGGGGCGCCATAGTCATAAGCCCCTGCACGCAAATTCCCTCAAGTTCCGCAAGCTCACCCGCGGCGGCGCGAATCTCATCGGGCGAAAAGCCTCCCTTCGACTCCTCACCACTCACATTGACCTCAATGAGCACACGCTGGGGGCCGGCGAGCTCGCCTGCCTCAATCTTGCGGACAGCACGGCTCGAGATCGCCTGCGCCAGATGCAGCGAACCCACCGAGTGAATCAGCTCGGCTGAGCCCAGCACCGCATTGATCTTATTGGTCTGCAGGTTGCCGATCATATCGAAGCGCACCTCGGGCAGCTCCGGATGCTCCGCCAGACCCGTGAGCTTGCGAACCAGCTCCTGCGGGCGGTTCTCGGCAAAATGGCGATACCCCGCCTGGATGGCGGCAACGGTCTCATCGACACCAACGGTCTTGGACACGGCAATGAGGCTCGCGGCGTCGTGGGGACGGCCTGCGCGATCGAGCGCCGCATAAAAACGTTCCAGAATCTGCTCGCGGCGAGCGCGCATCAAGTCCAAATAGTTATCCATTGCCAATCGCCTCCGCTGACAGCCAAACAAGTAGTCCCATGCTAACGCAAGAGCGCGGCCCCGCATGTGCAAGGCCGCGCTCACTTAGGTATTTACAATCTTTCGACGAACGGGGTTACTTACTCCTCGTCGTCCTCGTCATCGTCCTCGTCCTCAAGATGATCGAGCAGGTAGCGAAGACCCTCGCTGACCTCGTTAGTGGGCACCTTGGCAACGTAGCGAGCGTCGACGGCGGGCCTCATGATAACACCCTCGCCCGAAGGCACGCGCATGCTCTCGAGCTCATCCTCATCAGTGCAGGCGATATCACCGGCAGTCATACGCTGTCCGGTCAACAGGAAGGTCAGACGGCAGGCGGCATCGATGGAAATCGAGGCGATGCGATCGAGATAGCGCGATACCATGATGGCGCGGCGCAGGTCGTCATAGTTGCTGTCGTCGTCCATAAAATCGCCCGTGTCCATGCGGTTAAAGGTGCGGAAGAACTTCTCGTAGGCGGCGTGCACTGGCTCGTCCTCGACGGCCAAGTTGCAGATGATGGACATGTCGTTGGTGACGAGCGCAGAAAGCGAAGAGCCCAGCACCTGGTAGACGGCCTCAGCCTCGGCCTCGACCGTGCCGACAAGCTCCTTGGGCAGCGAGATGTCGGCCTTGATCATATGACGCGTGGCGCGGCAAATCTGGCGAACCTTATCGGTCATGCGCTGCAGGTTAAAGTCGACGTAGATGATCGTCTGCAGCAAGCGGAAGTCGGAGGCGACCGGTGACTGCGTGGCAATCAGGTTGTAGCAGACGGCCTCCAGGTTGGCGCAGCGTGCGTCAATCGAAAGCGTGCGCTTCTTGGTCTTGGTGGCGAGCTTGCGGTCGTCGGTCACATAGGCCTTCACGGCATCGTGGAGGGCCAGATCGACGGCCTCGTAGATGCTCAGCATCTCGTGACGGGCCTCGATGAGCTGACGGGAAAACAGTTTGCGCATGGTTCACTCCAATCAGTTGGGTGCGGTCATGCCGCCCGCACAGTGAATACGCACCGGACCAGATCCGATCGGCTTGGGACTAGTCGCACCGATCAGCCAAAGCGGCCGGTGATATAGTCTTCCGTCCGCGAGTCCACCGGGCTGGTGAAGATCGCGTCGGTTTGACCATACTCGATGAGCGTAGCGGGCTCGCCGGCAACTTCCTGCAAGAAGAATGCGGTGTAGTCGCTAATGCGAGCTGCCTGCTGCATTGAATGCGTGACGATGATGATCGTCATCTCGGGCGCCAGCTCGGCCATCAG
>CABUHP010000031.1 GCA_902491415.1 uncultured Collinsella sp. | reverse complement strand
CGACTTCGTTGAGGACCTCTACGACGCCCCAACGGCGGGCGCTGCGGCTGGCCGAGTTGGGGTCGTAGACGCCAATCTGGTTGGCATCGTCGATGCCGTAGAGCACGATGTAGTGGCCTACGTTGGTAAACGTACCGGGGCGCACTGCGGCGATGACGGGCGCACCCGAGCGAAGTGCTTGGGTAATCGATTCGCGATCGTTATAGAGCTGTGTTCCGTTGAGCCCTAGCTGCCACGCACCGCCTGTCATAAACGACCACTCGGTGGCACCAGTGGGGGCGTAGTTGCCGGCTTCGGCCAGTGCGCATACATCGACCGGCGTCTTATCGGTGTGGCCGGTCTTAAAGATATAGACCATGGTGAGGCAAGTGGGACCGCAAGCGTTTTCTCGAATAGTGCCACCGGCATAGGGCAGCTCCGACCATGCGGGGTCAATTTGGTAGATGTGGGGCATGGCGCCGGCCTGCCATTGCGAGCGTGGGGTCGAGAACGCAAAGGAGTAACCGGGCGCGACGGGAGCTTTAAGCAGCTTGTCCTCGGCAGTGGGCTCAAGACCGGCTGATCCGTGGGAGATACAGGATCCCAAAAACACAAAGACGAGGCAGGCGGCAATGGAGCAAAGCGCAAGGCGTAGGCGGCGGGCCGGAAGCGCGTGGCTTGTGGTGTGCGACGCGGGGTGAGGGGCGGAATTGCCGCGATCGCGTTGAGGTCGCGAAAAGGAGCGCTTGACGTAGTAGTCGGTCTTACGGCGATCGTAGCGGCGTGGCTGCGATGTGCCGGTCTGGCGTTGGCGTGTGCTCGTACTCACACGGTCTGACTGCTGCACGGTACGGCTTTGCTGCCGCGAAGAAGCCCCGAGCTGCTCTTGGGGGCGCTGCGGGTTGTCGTTGTCGGAGGTGATTTTGGGCGTTGACGTGGTGCGGCCGGCAAGGCGCACGCTTTGTGGCCGTTGGTCGCCGTCATTGTATCCGTATGCCATTCGAATCACCTTGCCTCATGTGTAACTTGTCTATCCTACATAAAAAGATGCACGACACATGGGTATGTGCGCCAAAAGCCTGACAAATGGTATGAACGTTGCCGCGCCGCGCGCCAAGCGTCACGGCAACAGGTATTCAAAAGCAGACAAGATGAAAGCGTCCAAGACGAATGACGTCTCCCGCCGTTCGTCCCAAAAACGGTGCCGCTCGTTTTGCAATTCTGCCTTCGGTCGAGCTGCGAGCGGCGCTGCTGCGCCAAGGCCGTATCTTAAAGCCATGGAATAAAAGCGCGCGGCAAAACGGACCGCGCAAGGGGTGACGCCAAGGGCGTCAAACAGGAAAGGAGGGGAACAATGGCGGACAAGAACGCAGAAGTTGCAGTCGAGGATAACGGCGGCATGAAGAAAACGCTTTCGCTCTGGAACTTCTTCACCATCGGCTTCGGTGCCATCATCGGTACCGGTTGGGTTCTGCAGGTCGGCGACTGGATGGTCGTGGGCGGCGGTCCCGTTCCCGCTATGATCGCATTCCTCTTGGGTGCAATCTTCCTCGTGCCCGTCGGAGCTGTTTTCGGTGAGCTCACGGCTGCTATCCCCATCTCGGGCGGCATTGTCGAGTATGTCGATCGTAGCTTTGGCCGTACGCTGAGCTACATCACCGGATGGCTTTTGGCCCTGGGCAACGGCATCCTGTGCCCGTGGGAGGCCATCGCCATTTCGACCCTCGTGTCCGAAATGTTCGGCAGCCTGCCCGGCCTTGAGTGGTTGCGCGCCGTCAAGCTCTACACCATCCTGGGGGCCGACGTTTACCTGTTCCCGACGCTGATCGCGCTCGGCTTTGCAGTCTACGTCATCTTCCTCAATTTCCGCGGTGCCAGCTCGGCTGCCAAGCTCCAGGCCTTCCTGACCAAGGCCCTGCTCTGCGGCATGCTGCTCGCCATGGGCGTCTCGCTGTTCACCGGCTCGCCGGACAATGCCATGCCCGTGTTCTCCCAGGTCACCGGCGCTGGCGGCGGCAAGGCCGCTACCGAGAGCACCAGCCTGTTTGCCGGCATCGTGTCGGTCCTGGTTCTGACCCCGTTCTTCTACGCTGGCTTCGACACCATTCCTCAGCAGGCTGAGGAAGCAGCCGAGGGCCTCAACTGGAACAAGTTCGGCAAGATCATCTCCCTGGCTCTGCTGGCCGCTGGCGGCTTCTACATGGTCTGCATCTACTCGTTCGGCACCATCCTCGACTGGCATGAGTTCGTTAAGAGCCCGGTTCCCGCGCTCGCCTGCCTCAAGGGCATCAACATGCTTCTGTACCTGGCCATGCTCGTCATCGCCACGCTTGGACCCATGGGCCCGATGAACTCCTTCTACGGCGCCACGAGCCGCATCATGCTCGCCATGGGCCGCAAGGGCCAGTTGCCCGAGCAGTTCGCCGAGGTCGACCCCAAGTCTGGCGCTCCCAAGCTCGCCTGCGTCGTTCTGGGCGTCATCACCGTCGTCGGTCCGTTCCTGGGCAAGAACATGCTCATCCCTCTGACCAACGTGTCGGCTCTCGCCTTCATCTTCTCCTGCGGCATGGTCGCCCTCGCTTGCCTGCGCATGCGCTTCACCGAGCCCGACCTGCCTCGTCCCTACGAGGTGCCCGGTGGCAAGTTTGGCATCGGCCTCGCTATCGCTGCCTGCGCCATCATCATCGGCCTGCTTGTGATTCCGTTCTCTCCCGCCTCCCTCAACATGGTGGAGTGGAGCATCGTGATCGGCTGGTTGGCTATTGGCCTGGCCCTCATGGCTTTCACCAATTCCCGCAAAAAGTAACGCCGAGCCGGGGCGGATCAGGTGCGCGGGCCCCTCTCTTCCGCGCACCGAACCCGGCGCCACTTGGGTAGCTTTGTGAGGCCTTAACCCAACACGGCCTCGCCCACTATATGGATCCATAAGGAGGAACCATGTCCACTAAGTATGCAATCGTTGGCGGCAAGCTCATCGACGGTACCGGTGCCGAGCCGGTCGAGAACTCCCTCGTTCTCGTCGACGACAACGGCAAGATCGAGTACGCCGGTGCTATGCAGGACCTTCCCGAGGGCGTTGAGGTTATCGACGCCGCCGGCAAGACCGTCCTTCCCGGCCTGATCGACACCCACCTGCACTTCTCGGGCAACCTGACCGACGATGATACCGATTGGGTCATGCAGCCGCTCCTCGAGAAGCAGGCCGTCGCCGTGAAGCAGGCCTACGACTGCCTCACCCACGGCCTCACCACCGTCTGCGAGATCGGCCGCTTTGGTATCCAGATCCGTGACTGCATCGACAAGGGCGTCTTCAAGGGCCCGCGCGTTCTGGCCACCGGCCTTGGCTTCTGCCGCGTTGCCGGCCACGGCGACTCCCACCACTGCAGCCAGGAGCTCAACAAGGAATCGCACCCCTGGGGCGATCAGGTCGACGGTCCTTGGGATCTGCGCAAGGCCGTCCGTCGTCGCCTGCGCGAGAACCCCGATGCCATCAAGATCTGGGCTACCGGTGGCGGCATCTGGCGCTGGGACTCCGGCCGCGACCAGCACTACTGCTCCGAGGAGATTCAGGCCGTGGTCGAAGAGGCCAAGATGGTCGGCATCCCCGTGTGGAGCCACTGCTACAACAACCACGCCGCTGCCTACGATTCCGTTCGCTTTGGCTGCGAGCAGCTGATTCACGGCTTCGATATCGATGAGCGCACCATGGACCTCATGGCCGAGCAGGGCACCTTCTTCGCCCCGACGATCGCCTTCCTGCCCACCTGGTACGCCACCTATCCGCCCGTCTACGTCCCCGAGCTGCACGACAAGTACGAGGGCACCCTGGTCGAGAAGGAGCTGCAGCGCAACTACGACTGCCTGCGCGAGGCCAAGAAGCGCGGCGTCGTCATGACGATCGGCTCCGACTCCTTCTCCTTCGTCACCCCGTACGGCACCTGCTCCATCGAGGAGATGTACGAGTTCGTCGACAAGATCGGCTTCACTCCGGTCGAGACCATCACCTGCGCCACCCTCAACGGTGCCAAGATGTGCCACATCGAGGACGAGACCGGTTCCATCGAGGCCGGCAAGTGCGCCGACCTGCTGGTTGTCAACGGTGACGTCGCCGCCGACATCCACGTGCTCAACACCGACAACATGGACGTCATCATGAAGGACGGCTGGATCGTCGAGGCCGGCACTTTTGGTGAGGCTAACAAATACAGCGCCTAAGATACCGTTTGTCGATGGCTTGATGTAAAACACAGTTTTTGATTGCATAATGCAATGGAGAGGGTCGCTTGCGGCCCTCTTTATTGCTATGGGTGCTACGGACAAGAGGGGATGACGGTGGATTTAAACAGGCTGATTCTGGGCAAGAGCTACAACTCTACCAAGGTCTTTCGTACGGCCCAGCATGTGGTTCAGGCCATCCTGCTCGGTATTGTCGTTCCGGCGCTTATCCTGCTGCTTATCTGGGATTTAACCGATAATCCCAATCCCGTTCCGGGCGTTGTCGTTATTGCCGGCCTGGTCATGCTGTGCTTCTTTTTCTCGTATGTCTTTGTGGTCCCCGACGACCTCACATCGAGTGCAACCGACCGTACACTCGCCATTGCATCTAAAATATTCGCCTACACGTCGCGCGGCCTTACGCCCGAAGCGGCACTGGGTGCTTCCAAAATCATCCTGTCCGAGACCATCGCGTCGGCCATCTGCTTTACCGACGGCAAACAGGTGTTGGCAAGTTGGGGCGAGGATTCGACAAAGTGTCCCGCCGGCACCCCGGTCGTGCTCAAGACCACACTCAACGTGATCGAGTCCGGCGAACAGAGTGTATTTTCGCGTGACGCCTCCAATGAGACGGGTGGCTATTTTCCCCGTCTGCGCGCCGGCATTGTCGCGCCACTGACCGTGCGCGGGCATTGCGTGGGCACGCTCGAGCTGTATTACCCCCGCCTGAGCAGCATCGATATGCGCCAGACGGCGTTGGCCTCGGGCTTTGCCGATCTCATTTCCACGCAGCTCGCCAGCTTTGAGCTCGAGCGCCAGGACGAGCTCACGGCCCGCGTGGAGCTTCGCGCCCTGCAGTCGCAGGTCGACCCGCATTTTCTATTCAATACCATCAGCACCATCGTGTCGCTCGTTCGAACCGAGCCCGACAAGGCACGATCGCTGCTGATCGACTTCTCCAACTACTATCGTCAGACGCTTTCTGACTCCGATACGCTCACCACGCTCGAGCACGAGGTGGAACAGGGCACTCGTTATATCAATCTTATGCAGGCCCGGTATGGCGACGGCCGTCTGCGCGTCTCGGTCGACATCGACTTTGAGGTGCGCGACAGCCTGGTACCGCCGTTTATCTTGCAGCCGCTGCTCGAAAACTGTATCAAGCACGCGCAGCGCGAGACCGAGCCGCTTTCTATTCGTGTTAGGGCTTTCGAGACCGATGACGGTTTGGAGATCATCGTCGAGGACGACGGCATCGGTATGAGCGAAGAAGTCTGCGCGCATCTGTTTGAGCAGCATCGCCGAGAGGAGCCCGAGAGCATTACCGCCGACGGCTCCGTCAAGCGAGGTTGCGGCCTGGCGCTCTTCAACGTGCTTCAGCGCATCCATTTCTTTTACGGAGAAGATTCCGGCATGCGCGTGAAGTCCCAGGAGGGCGTGGGAACGCAGGTCATCGTTGAGTTGAACGGCGAGCCGCATGAGCCGGCGCCGCTAACGGTGTAGCACGCGGTTGGATTGAGAGAAAAAAAGAGGGGAAGCGCATATGTCCGAGGGATGGAACATCTTGGTGGTTGATGACGAGCCTCCTATTAGGGCTGAGCTACGTTATCTGCTGGAAAAGGATGCACGTGTGGGACAGATTGCCGAGGCGGGCAATGTCACCGAGGCCGTGGAGTCGATTCTGTCGAACAAGCCCGACGTGCTGTTTTTGGATATCACGATGCCCGGCCGCTCGGGAATTGAGCTAGCCGAGACCCTGCAAAACCTAAAGACGCCGCCGGTGGTGGTGTTTGTGACGGCGTTTGCAGAGTTCGCGGCCGACGCGTATAACCTCGATGCTGTCGACTATGTCGTCAAGCCGGTCGAGGACGCGCGCCTGTCGAAGGCGCTCGACAAGATCGAAACCGCCCTGGGTGTTCGCCGCGCTGTCCATACCCCACGCCAGCCCCTTCGCCTGACGGTGGACCGCGGGGGTAAAAAGGTGTTCATCCCCGTGGCGGATGTCTGCTACTTTGAGGCGCGTGCCGATTTTTGCAACGCCGTCTGCGCCGAGGGAACATATCTGATTAATGAGTCGATCTCTTCGCTCGAACGTCGCTTGGGCTCCGAGGGCTTTATTCGTGTTCATCGCAGCTATCTGGTCAATTTGGAAGACGTGCACAATGTTGAGATTGGCTCCACGGGGTTGATGGAGCTCAGGCTCGACCGCGTGAGCTCGACGGTGCCGGTGTCCCGTCGTCGTGCCGCCGAGGTCAAGTCGCACCTGGGGCTTGCGTAAGAGGCTTGCGTGCCGTCGTTTGCCACTGCAGGTTTGGCGTGACCGTGCGGTGGGCATAATGGGTGGCATCGAATGAAATCGAAAGGATCATTATGCCCGCGCTTATCACCCATCATCTGTTTGGCGAGGAAAGCATCGACCGTCTTCCGCAGGGCGTCATCACGTCCGATGAAGAGCGCATTGCCTTTATCTTGGGCAACCAAGGCCCCGACCCGTTTTTCTTTCACATTCTGACACCGCGTGTTTCCGACTGCACGCTGCTGGCGCAGGTCATGCATCGGTCGCGCATGTCGCGTCAGTTCTCGTGTCTGCGCGATGGCGTGTCGCACCTGCAGCCGCGCGATGCCAATCTGGGTCGCGCGTTTGCGCTGGGCCTGCTGTCGCACTATGTGCTCGACCGCAATGCCCATCCCTTTGTCTACGAGCAGCAGTTTGGCATTGTTGAGTCCGACCCCGAGCTCGAGGCTTCGGGCAGTCAAGTTCACGCCGTGCTCGAAAGCGACCTGGACGTGCTGATGCTGCAGCTTAAACGTGACGGGGCCACGGTCGAGGATTATCCGCCGGCGGGCGAGATCGTCACGACCGACCGCATCAATCGCGTTGCCGGCGTGCTGATGAGCTACGTCGCCGGGCGCGTGTACGGTATCGACATCCCGGCGGGGGAGTACGCCGGCGCCGTAGCCGACATGCAGCTGCTCTACCGTACTATCGAGCCGGCCGGTTCGGCCAAGACGCGCGCGATTGTCCTGCTCGAGGGCTTGGTGCACGATTATTCGCTGCTCGACGGCCTTGCGCACCGCGTGACGACCGAGCTGCCCGAGCGTACCGGCAACCTGGGCCACTTGGCATGGAAGAACCCCTTTACTGATGAAGTCTCGACCGAGAGTTTCCCCGAGGTCTTTGACCGCGCGCTGGTCGATTACGAGTGCACGGTCGCCCGCTTTATCGAGACCGGCGATATGGAAGCCGTGACCAACCACGTCAATTACAGCGGTCGCGTGCTCGGTGCCGACGAAGAGTTCGACCGCGAGGAGTAGGGCTCGTGCGTGCCCCTTTGCCGAATCCTTACCGGCGCCTCTGGACAATTGGGGTACGATGAACTAACTGCATATCGGGCGAATACGAAGGGGCCCTGTCCATGAAATACACCAAGCTCGAGCGTAACTGGGTTATGTACGATGTGGGCAACTCGGCCCTCGTGCTGCTCAATACCTCGGTGGTGCCCATCTACTTTAACGCCATCAATACCGGTGCTTCCTCGGCAGACCTGGTGGTCGCTTGGGGCAACGCTCAGACGATTGCCTCGCTAGTCATTGCCATGCTCATGCCCATTCTGGGCGCGCTTGCCGATTACGCTGGCAACAAGATTAAGTTCTTCTTGGGCTTCTTCCTCACGGGCCTGGTTCTTTGCCTGGCGCAGGCTATCCCAATGTCCGCCATGGCATTTTTGACCGTGTACGTGCTGTGCACCATCGGCCTTAACTCTTCTATGACGTTCTACGACGCCATGCTGCCCGACATTACCACCGACGAGCGCATGGACGCCGTGTCCAGCTCGGGCTATGCCTGGGGCTACATCGGTTCCACCGTGCCGTTCATCATCTGCCTGGCGCTTATCATGGGTGGTTCCGCTCTTGGTATCCCCACCATGCTGGCAACGCGTCTGTCGTTTGTCATCACCGGCGCCTGGTGGCTCATCTTTACCCTGCCGCTCATTCGCACCTATAAGCAGAAGTACGGTCGCGAGCGTGGTCCCGAGGACACCATCGGCCACATCGTGGGCGGCGTGTTCTCCGAGGTCGGACACACCATGCGCGAGATCGCCCACAACAAGACCGTGCTGGTCTACATGATCGCGTTCTTCTTCTACATCGACGGCGTGCACACGGTCATTTCCATGGCAACCAGCTATGGATCGGCTTTGGGCATCGACTCGACCCAACTGGTGCTGGCTCTGCTCGTTACGCAGTTTGTGGCTTTCCCGTCCGCCATCATCTACGGCAAGCTTGCCGGTCGCGTGGGCACGCTCAATATGATCTTGGTGGCCGTCGCCGCCTATATGGGCATCGTGCTCTTTGCCGCGTTCTTCCTCAAGACCGCCTTTGAGTTTTGGGTGCTTGCCATTTTGGTCGGCCTGTTCCAAGGCGGCGTGCAGGCGCTGAGCCGCAGCTACTTCGGCCGCATTATCCCCAAGGAAAAGTCCAACGAGTACTACGGCTTCTTTGATATCTTTGGCCGCTATGCAAGCGTTATGGGCACCTTCCTGGTGTCGGTCGTCACCTCGCTGACCGGCAACCCGTCGCTGGGCGTCCTTTCCATTGGCGTGCTGCTGGTGGTGGGCTTTGTGCTGCTGGTCCGTCTGTCCCGCATGTCTCAGACGGCGGCGTAAGGCAACCGGGCTCAGCACAGCAATTGTGCCTATCTGCAGTACTCTTTTGGAAGTAGCCGCATAAATCATTCTGACTTCCGAACAATGTTTAGCCCAAGTGGGTATGATGGAACCAGCTAGGTCGCGGGGCGTCGCCTGTGTTTGGCGGCGCCCCGTTTTTGTGTTGCAGGGAGGGTAAGGCATGAACGCCACAGTCGTGATTCCAACGTATTGGGCGGGCGATGACGCTTGCGCAAACGCCCCTGGCACCTATGACCATTCGACACGACTCAACGCCGACAATCCCGAACTCGACCGCTGTCTGGCCTCGCTTGAGCAGGTGCGCGACATCCCGCGCATCATCCTTTTGGTGGTCTGTCCCGTTTCTGCCACAGCCGATGTGTCGCTGCGCGTGCACGAGATTGTCGACGCGCATCCCACGCTCAAGGCCACCGTTGTCACCAACACCCAGGCCTCGCATATCGCAGACCGGGTTGCTCAGATCGCGCCCAAGGGTTCGGGCGAGTGCGTGAGCCTGCGAGGCTACGGTGCCATCCGCAATATGGGGCTAGCCTGTGCCGCTGTGCTGGGGCATGACGCGGTTATCTTCTTGGATGACGATGAGACTGTCATCGACGCCGACTTTATGAAGCGCGCGACCTATGCGTTGGGGCAGCAGACGCGTCAGGGCTTGCCGATCTTGGTCAAGAGCGGTTATTTCTACGATCGCGACGGCTCGCCGCTGGCTCCCACGGACAAGGCGGGCATCTGCCATCGTTGGTGGACCAAGCGCATCGAGTTCAACCGTTGGATGAAAAAGGCGCTCTCGGGCACCCGCATCTCGCGCTCCAACTACGTGTGTGGCGGCCTGATGGCCCTGCACGCCCGCGCCTTTACGCGTGTGGCCTTTGACCCGTTTATCACCCGCGGCGAGGACTTGGATTACCTCTTTAACATGCGCATGTTTGGCTACGACGTGTGGTTCGATAACGAGTGGACCGTGCGCCATCTGCCTCCGGAGTCCGAAAAGCGCTCACCGCGCTTTATGCAGGATGTATACCGTTGGTACTACGAACGGGCCAAGTTGACATTCGCCGCGCATCAAAAGGAGCTCATTCCCGTTACGGCGGCATCGCTCATGCCCTACCCGGGCCCGTGGATTTCGCGCGAGCTCGACGACCGCGTGCGCAAGACCGCTATGGTCCGCAGCGTGTTTACCCGCGAGCATGAGGGCTACCTGCGCATTTGGCGCCATGGTATCGGCGAGGCAAAGGCCTATGCGCGCCAAAACGCTGCAAGCTACCTGCGTTTCCAGAGCTTTTGGCCCAAGATCATGGACGGGCTTTGGCGTGACGCACAACTGATCAGTATCCTGGAGGGGGCCGAATGATCGACCGCCGCGCCCAGCGCGATAGTTCAATATCAATCTTTCGCATCATTGCCGTTGCCTGCGCCATTTGCGTGCTGGTGTACTTTATTTTTGCCTTGGTGACCGGTATCGAGCCGATCGCCACGGTGATTGCCTGCGCGCTGCTATGCATCTTTCTGTGCATCTTTATCTTTTTGACGCTCAATCCCGATTCGGTGCGTTCCCAGTACACCGAGGAGACGCTCTCGGTGGCCTCGGCCATGCTCGAGGACATTAAGGGCGGTCTGACGCAGGAGTCGGCGCGTTTGGTGTGCCGGCGCATTTTGCCCGAGACGCGCGCCATGACGGTGGCCATCACCGACGAGGACAACGTGCTTGCCTGCGCGGGCGAGTTTGAGGAAAAACTGCTGCCCGATACTCCCATCCACACGCTTGCCACACGCTACGTTATCGAACATGGCATCGTGCAGTCGTTCAACCGTATGGTGGATGTCGTGGGCTCGGACGGCTCGCACAACCAAGTCCCCGCCGGCATTATAGCCCCCATCAAGGTGGGCGATCGTACCGTCGGCACGCTCAAGTTCTACTACAAGACCCCGCGCGCCGTCGACCGTACCCAGTATGCGCTTGCCTCGGGCTTTGCCGAGATCTTGTCCACGCAGCTCGCCATCCACGAGCTCGAGGTGCAAAAGGAACTCACAGCGCGCGCTGAGGTGCGTGCGCTGCAGGCGCAGATTAACCCACACTTCCTGTTCAACACGCTGAACACCATTGCATCGTTTACGCGCACCGACCCGCTGCGGGCCCGCGAACTGCTTCGTGAGTTCTCATCGTTCTATCGTGCCACGCTCGACAACTCGGGATCGCTCATTCCGGTCTCGCGCGAGGTCGCACAGACCAAGCGCTACCTTACCTTTGAGAAGGCCCGCTTTGGCGAGGACCGCGTGCTTGCGACGTTCGATGTGTCCGAGGACGTGGAAGATACGCTGGTGCCGGCGTTCGTGATCCAGCCGATTGTCGAGAACGCCGTACGTCATGGTATGGGCGATGACGACGCCCTGAGGATCGACGTGACCGTTCACCAAGACGGCGAGGATGCAATCTTGATTGCCGTGGCCGATAATGGCGTGGGCATGGATGAGGGTACCGCCGCCAGACTGTTTGACGAGCGTTCTGCCCGTCCCGACGCCAGCTCTCCCCAGGGTGGCGGCGCCGGTGTGGCCATGCACAATATTTCGGAGCGCATCCATCGCTTTTATGGGCCGCATTCCTATACGCGTGTCGAATCGGCGCCGGGCAAGGGCACCAAAGTGCTCCTTCATCTTGATTTGTCAGAGAGCATCTTCGACATTCAAGAGTAAAATAAAAGGCTACGGGCTCAACGTCATGCGACGGATGCCCGGCGTAGTTAGTTGACGAAAGGTTTTATCCCTATGCTGCGTGCGATGATTGTGGATGATGAGGCGCCGGCTCGCTCGGAGCTTCGCTTCCTGCTCGAGCAAACGGGCAAGATCGGCACGATCACGGAGGCGTCGAGCGTCCGCTCCGCCATCGAGATGCTTATGGAAAGTCGCGTGGATGTCGTGTTTCTCGATATTTCGATGCCCGGTGCCTCGGGCCTGCAACTTGCCGAGGCGCTGCATAAGCTCAAAAATCCGCCGGCGATCGTGTTTGTGACTGCGTATAGTGACCATGCGGTCGAGGCATTCGACGTGGATGCCGTCGATTATCTGATGAAGCCGGTCGAAGAAGCTCGCTTGGATCGCGCGATCGAGAAGGTCATGCAACGCGCCAAGCCGGTTACGGACAGCAAGGTGACCATCGAGCGTATCCCGGTGGAAAAGGGCGGCCGCAAGGTGCTCATTCCCGTGGACGACATTCGCTTTATCATGGCCAAGGACGATTACTCCTGCATCTATACCGTCGATGATCGCTTTTTGTCGACGACCTCGCTGGCGCAGTTTGAGGCCAAGCTCTGCGACTTTGGCTTCTTCCGTGTTCACCGCCGCTATATCGTCAACTTGGCGTGCGTCACGGATGTGGAGACGGTGCCCTCGGGTGCCATCCAGCTGGGCATTACGGGCGTCGACGAACGCGTTCCGGTTTCGCGCCGCCGCGTCGTGCCGCTCAAGAAGGCTCTGAGTCTCTAGCACACTGGCCCCGCAGCCCTGTAGACCCATCGTCTGCGGAGCCGTGGGGCTTTTTTGTATGTATCTGCCGAATCGTTTTTTGCGGAAGGATCCCATGAACAGCGCAAGC
>CABUHP010000030.1 GCA_902491415.1 uncultured Collinsella sp. | reverse complement strand
AATCGTAATAATCTTCCTGGGACCCCGAGCCCGCAAGCCCGGTACCGCTATCATCCAGGCGGGCGAACGTGCCTGTCTCGGAGGCGCCGGTGTAAATCGTGCCGAGGTTACCCGTAAGCCCCGCGCCACCGGCAGAGGGAGTATTGTTGGCGGCCTTGCCGGCATTAACGTTGCCGGCGCCATTCGCGGCGTTGGCAGCACCCGCGTTGTTCGCGGGTACCGAAGGAGCCCCGCTCGGCTGCGACGTGGAGGTTGCACCGTCCGCAAAGACATTTCCTCTTGCACGGCCGGTCTTTTTTGCCTTTTGAGACTGCTCGTACAGAGCGGTAAACATCGCCGTCTCGCCCGGGGACACGCGCTTACCGGAACCGCCCTGTCCAGCGCCGCCCGGCGTGCCGGCCTTACCAGCCCCGTTCGGACGCGGCGGAACTGCAGGGCGGCCGCTATCGCTGCCCTTAAAGTGATTACCAGCCATAAAGAAATCCTCGCAATTGAGTCGCAATGAAAAAGTCCATAACGTTACTAGTTTATGGCATTTTGAGCATCGACAGCTAAACTCCAGACACGGACATCAATTGGCGAAAATGCGGCACAACACCTTTTCTGTCTTGGCGGCGGCGCTAGCTACACCGTGAGGAACATCATCACGATGATCATGACAAAGCCGATAAGGTCGGTCGGCAAAAACACCGTCCCCAGCATAACGGCGCTGGTGATGGTCGCCGAAACCGGTTCCACAGTTCCGATGAGGCTCGCGCGCACCGAGCCGATGTCCTTAACGCCCTGCATATAAAGCATGTAAGCAAAAAACGAGCCGATAACCACGAACACCGCGAGCGCCTCGATGCCGGCAGCGTCGAGCGCCGGCATATGCGCCCAGGGCTGCACGAAGACGCACGAGACCACGCCCGCCGTGAGCATTGCCGAACCCGTGACGATGGGGCTGCCGTATTCGGGCAGGATCTTGGCGGGAATCACCGCCATACACGCGGCGCTGACCGCACACATAAGACCTGCTGCCAGGCCAAGCGGCGAGATATTCAGGCTGGTGGGGTCGCCGCCGGTGGCGATTAAAAAGGTTCCACCCAGAGCCAGGCCAATGCCGATGACTTCGCGAGTACGCGGCATGCGGCGATCGATCACGCAGGTGTAGCCCATGATGATAACGAGCTGCAGGCACTGGAGCACCGTCGCGGTTCCGGCGTTCGTCAGGCGCACGGCCGAAAGATAGCAAAACTGGTTGAACAGCAGGCCAAAGGCGGTAAAGAGCAGCAGCTGCTTGCGATCGGCGGGTGTGGTCCAAAGCTTGACCAGGCGTGCGCGGTCGCGCGTGACAACCACAGCCATAAAGAGCAGGCCGGCGAGAATCTGACGCACGCTCATAAGCCACAGCGTATCGACATGGTAGGTATCGAACAAAAAACTCGCGCTGGTGCCCGAGAAGCCCCAAAACGAACCGCCCACCAGCGTAGCCAAGACGCCCGTGATCATCTTGCGCGTCGAAGCGCTGTTCAGGCGGTCGCGCCATGCGCGACGGGTGTTGCGGCTGAGCTCGTCGGTGCCCTCGGGCACATCAATGTTCGATATATCGGTCATCGGCACCGAAGCCCCTGCGCCTTCGACCTGCTCGACACACTCTTTGCTCATTCCACTCCCCCAAAACAGCCTGGAAACAATTCGGCTTACCTTACCACGGCGAAGTCACCAGCTGGAGGCTTGTCCGCTTATCGGTAGGACAATTCCGCAGGCGTCTTTCCATAGCTCGATACCGCAATGGCCTTGCATTATGCGACAGCCAAATCGCGGCAGCAGGCTCTTTTGAAATGGATGCGACAAAGCCCCCGAATTCCACAATGTAAGCGATTTTTAAAAATGTTCTTGCCACCGAGTTCAGGCTCCGTTATATTATCCCTTGCGCACTTGCGCACCCTTGATCGGGCGTTTAGCTCAGGGGGAGAGCGCTTCCCTGACACGGAAGAGGTCAGAAGTTCAAATCTTCTAACGCCCACCAAATGTTCGCAGCTCAGAGGCTATGCCCTCTGGGCTGTTTTGTTTTATGTCGCCAAATCCGCTGGCAGCTCCAACCGCCCAACTAGCCAAAATCCGACCATCTACTTGCCGATCTATCCATCGGCATAACCAATCAGTCCGCACCGCAACTTCTCAGCAAAACGCCGCGATGTCTGCGCCCTGCGGTATCCTTGGGCCACTTGCACCTGCAGCACCAAGGAGCCGCCATGCGCACCGAGCTCGATGTCCCCTTTTCGCACAAAGAAGAAGCCAAGGCGCTGGGCGCCAAATGGGACCGGACCAAGAAGGTCTGGTATGTACCCAGCGGCGTCAACCCCGAGCCCTTTGCCGAGTGGCTGCCCGGTGTTGACCGATCCGACCCCTCAGCGCCGTATATATATCTAGTACTGGGCAAGCGCGAGTGCTGGAAGTGTCACAAAGAGACCTCGGTCGCGGCCTTCGGCATTCCCTATCGAACCGATGACGACAAGGGCATCGCCATCGCGCACGCGCCCAACGAAGCCGGGCACATTACCATCGACACGGCCAACGCCAACGCACTCGCCATCGTGCCCGCTCTTGGCTGCGTGCCGGGCGAGATCCGCGACTATCTTTCTAAGCGCTGCGGCTACAAGCCCGTAGGCGCGCGAGCCTCCAAAGCCCCGTCGCTCGGCAACACGTGCACCAGTTGCGACGCGCTGCAAGGCAGCCGCTATCTGTTCAAGGAGCCCTCGTCCCCGTTTGCCCTCACTGCCATCAACAAGCTGCCGGCACTGGAGTTTGTACGCGTCGAAGTTGCCGGCGTCTTTGGCGTCCCGGCCACGCGCACCGACTTTGACCAGGCGCTCTTTACCTGGGCACGCGACCATCACGCCGAGTTTCACAGGCAACTCGGTGAGGGGGTTTATTTATAGGGACAGAGATGCCTTCACAGCCAGCTCCTCCGCATCACCTATCCCTCGTCGCCGGCGTCATACACGATATCGAGGCCACAAACAGGGCATTTCTCCTGATACACCGGCATATGAACGCCTGTCCGTTTTCTCCCTTCGTCGCTAAGTCTGTCGCACGCATCGATGAACCGAATGTCGAGGCACGGTATTTGCGAGCCGCAGCAAGGACAGGCGACGACAAACGACCCGCAATCAACTTCTACGCTCGGAAACATTTTGTTGTCTATAAGGGCGCACGGCAGTTTTCCGTACTTCCCCATCGCAATATCGCCTCGCCAGCTCACGTTCGCTCCCCTCTCGCTATACAAATCAGGAAGAGCATGCACCGGCAGGCGTGTGCGAGATTGCATCGCCACGCGATCCGATCAAACAGCACGATCGTAAAAGACCGCCAAAGCCAAATACGCTAATACGGCAGAAGCCCCGCCTTTTCGCGCTTCTTTTCCGAGCGATCGAACTCAATGCGATGGGCCTCAAGAAACACCGTATTGGGTCGCCACTGACGCTCATTCGGCTGCCTTAGCGTCGCACCCGCAAAGGAAGCGTAGCCGGTCTTATCCAGCAGGTACGATCCGCACAGCCGATATTCGCCGCAAACAGGCTCAAACGAAATCAGGTGAGCATCAAATAGGGAATGAAGATCGCGTCGAAGCAGAATGCCGTTGCTGGCAACCTGCGATTTGGGTCCCGAGTAATTCTCGATATGTGCAGCCTCCAGAGCTTCGCTGACGCCGCAGTCCGACACCGCGCAACGGCCATCATAGGCGGCAACGAGCTGCTTGCGGAACCATTGCTGCCCCAATCGCTCGCGCCTTAACGCATAGCGGACCTTTTCGTCGTCGGTCGTACCCTGTCCGGCAAACTCAATATCGACGGGCATGTGCTTCAGATACCTCATGTCGGGCGCAAAACGAGGGTCCGGTCCGCCTTTATGAACAGGACCGTGCAGAACAAACCATCCGTTTTCGGGCTCGAACCGCTCAACAAACGCAAGGCCGAGCACCTTATAGCCCACCTCGGTTGCAAATATGACTCCGACCGGAACGCCACATTCCATGCAGTTGAGCATTTTACGGTTATAGTCTTGGTCTCGAGAACCAACGGCGCCTGGCGCTTGAACCGAATACTTAATGACCCACGTGCCATCGTCCAAATAGAGCGGAGGCACATCGTTGATGCTCTCGGTTTGCCGCTGGCGCGCTTGTACCCCGCTACCCCACTCCCCTGTATACTGATGTAGCACGTGTTTCATCCGGGCTTGTTGGGCCGGGTCGTTCATGGGAGGTTCTTGTGGCTGTTTCGAATCCGCCTAAGGGAAGCGTTTCTTCTTCGTCCATCAAGCCGGTTACGCGCAAGGCCGTGCGTTGCCAGCGCGAGGTCGCTTGGCTTGTCACGCAGGCGGCGGGCAGGCTTGTGGCGACCACTCAGGACGTCAATGCGCCTACGCCGAGCTTTGTGTTAGCGGCGGCGCTGGATTTTGTGCGCCAATTGGAGCTTGCCGCACAGGATACCAGCGGCCACCTCGACTACCAGAATGTTATGGCGCCCGACCTGCAAACGTTCTGCCACATGGCCAAGTTGCCCGCCGCGCCCAATGCGCTTTCGGACGCAGGCTACATGTTTACGCTTTCGGGCGCGGAACTCATCCGCGATATCTACGCATACTGCAGCGAGCTCGCCGAGCGCAGCGTTTTTGGCACGGCTGAAGTCAAACCGGGAAATGTCATCAAGCTGGTTCTTAGGCTGTTCTTGATAGACGGGTTCGGGGCCATGCCGGCGTAAGCCGAGCCTTTAGCATCACCGTCGACTGGGCAACAACCGCTTTACCTTAATGGACGCCAATCGAGGGTCGATTATTGGGTCGCCTCGTCCACTAACGCATCTATCCCACGCGCTCCGACAGTCGATACTTGCGGTTGCGGCTCGTCGCCGGCGCCGTGGGCTCAAGCTCGCCTTGAGCAATGAGCGCGTTGACGCGCGACCTAACCTGGGAAATTGTGAGCCCTGTGTGCTCTACCAGCTCGCGCGTCCCCAGCTCGCCGTAGTGTTTGAGTGCCGTCACAATTAAGCCCCCGCCATGATCGACCGGCTCGATCTTTGAACGGTAAAGTACGACCTTGAACCGATCGAATCCCGGGCAGAACAGGGGCTCGGCCAGACCATGCGCGCGCATGGCATCGATCATCATCGGGATGCCCGAGCCATTGCCCTCAGCCGGCGAACCTGCGCCATCCGGCAGCGGGACAATCGACATGAGCTTCACAAGCGTCGCGTTACGGCATCGGGAGCTGCCGTCAAACAAGTTCTCGCGAGTCTTTCCCCCGTAAAGGCCGCCAGGATTCGTCACCTCGACACAATCGTCAAAGACGTCGACGGCAATCGATTGTCCACAGAACCGATCCCCGTATTCTCGATGGATTACGGCGTTGGCGATTGCCTCGCGCAGAACCTCCTCGGGAATCTCAAGCGAGTCGACACGCGAGACGCCTTGGACGGTCGAGGTTCGCCGCAAATTCTTGGCGACGGCTGCGACGGCATCCGAGATCATCTCGCCCAACGTTCCCTCACAGATTGTGCGGTCCATGAATCTCAGCGACCCCGCCATGCCCTTCTGAGTTCCCGCATGGACAGCCACGTCAATGAAGAGCTTGGGATAGAACTGCTGAGGGTAGGTGCCCACAACTAGGAGTCCAGCCTTGGTGACATTGCCCTGGGAATCAAGGATATTTAGGCGCTCCAGCTTCGTTTGTTTGTCCGGCGCGCCGCGCATTGCCCGGGGCGTCAACGAGAAAGCCCGATCTATCGTACGGTCGACCAGCGTCTCGTCGAGATCGTCCGCGCCCGCACCCGCCACCGCGTCGCGATCGCTCGGAGTCGCTCGACCGCATGACGCCAATGCGAGCACCTCGGTCGATGAAAGCGGCACATCTTTGTCATCGATGCGCTTGTAGCTGCCGCCCTGGGCGCCCCGCTCTATGACATAGCAGGGCTTGCTCGACGGATCGAGCTCCTCAATCGTAATGACGAGAACGATGACGCCCTGAAGCTCCACTCGCTCGATCGTGTATTTAGGCGGATTGGCCAGCTTTCCTCGACCGCCCGCATCACCCATGCCTGACACAAATTGGTTGAGCACTTTCTCGGTCTCGAAGTTCTCAACCGGGACAAAACCTGCGCGCTCACTCACTCCGAGCACGATGATTCCGCCGGCAGTGTTCGCGAATGCGCTCACCGTTTCCCACACGTCGCGGGAAAGCGTCGTGGCGCTCTCCTTCACTTCGACGTTAAGATCATCCGAGCCCATACGCCTTAAAGACTCAAGCAAACCGGTCAGCTCGTTTTCGTTCATCTGCACGTCCTTTCGCTCGGTCCTGCGGAGAATGCCGCGGATAGATTTCCCTCGTCTCTCAGTTATCTCTCGTAATTATCTCTCATCTATCTCTCTATCTCTCGGCTTAGAGATAAGAGATAGATAGAGATAGAATGTCTACCATTTGCTTCATTTATACATATTTTTGCTGGTAGAACAATCGGTATTGAGACAATACCATGATTGCCTGTCTCTTTGCTGCTTAGTTATCTCTCATATTTTTCTCTCATCTTCCTGTCATCTCTCATATTAGAGACGAATGAGAGACGAGAGATACACGAGTGATGGACGAGCGAGGATTTTCGGACGGTCGGATATCGAGAGTGGATATTTGGACGGTTTTTGGGGCTTTTGTGGCAGATTCCGTCCAAATATCCACTCTCGTTCGATAGGTGTCCGGAAATCCTCGCTCGTCTGTCCGAATATCCACTCTCGTTTGGCGAGTGTCCAAATTTCCACGCTCGCGCGGCGGGCACGCGGGGCCTTTACCCAATCCGCTGGCATCGTCTCCAGTTCGCCGCAGGGTCGCGGCCCCATATGGGTATACTCTCGAGGATTCGACTCGATTCGCCCCCGCTGGGGCGTCAAAGGAGACTGCATATGCCCACCACCTCAACCGACCCGCGCGCCGCAGCCGCTGCACTGCTGGTGCCCGGCACTACCTGCCACGGCTTTGCCGTCGAGCGCCGCGAGACCGTGCCCGAGCTCGACTCGGACGCTTACGTGCTGCGACACACTGCCTCGGGCGCTCGTCTGCTGTACCTGGCGTGCGACGACGAAAACAAGGCCTTTGCCATTGGCTTTAAGACGCCGCCGGCCGATTCCACCGGCGTGTTCCATATTCTTGAGCACTCGGTGCTGTGCGGATCGGCCAAGTTTCCCGTCAAGGAGCCGTTTGTCGACCTGATCAAGAGCTCCATGCAGACGTTCCTCAACGCCATGACCTACCCCGACAAAACCATCTACCCCGTTGCCACCACCAACGAGCAGGATCTGTACAACCTGATGGACGTGTATCTGGACGCGGTGTTCAACCCGGCCATCTATACCAAGCCCACCATTTTTGAGCAGGAGGGCTGGCACTACGAGCTGGACCTGCCGGAGGACGCCGAGGGCGAGGGCAGCGGCAGCTCCGCGAGCCTGCGCGAGGGCACGCTGCGCTATAACGGCGTGGTGTTCAACGAGATGAAGGGTGCGCTGTCCGACCCCATGAGTGTGCTGGACGATGCCGTCAACGCCGCGCTCTATCCCGACACCGCCTATGCACACGAGAGCGGTGGCGACCCGCGCGCGATTCCCGCGCTCACCTACGAGCAGTTCCTGGACACGCACGCGCGCCACTACAATCCTTCTAACTCTTATATAACGCTCTACGGCGACCTAGATGTGGACCGCGCACTGGCCTTTTTGGACGAGCGTTATCTGTCGCAGCCGAGTGCCGCGAGCCGCCGCATGGACGCTGCCGTCGCCGCCGGCGAGGACCCGTCCACGCTGGCGCCCAATCCGCTGGGCGTGCAGGCACCCGTGACCTGCGAGTACAAGCGCATCGAGATGGCCACCACGCCCGAGAACGCCCTGGTGGGCCTGGGCCTGGTGCTGGGCAGTGCGCTCGATCGCAAGCGCACGATCGCGGCGGACATCCTGTTTGAGGCACTGCTGGGCTCCAACGAAGCGCCGGTTAAGAAGGCCATTCTGGCCGCCGGCCTGGGCGGCAACGTGGTGAGCTACACCGCGGCCGAGAGCCTGCAGCCCTACGAGCTCATCATGCTGCAAAACGCGCAGCCCGGCGTGGCGCGCGAGCTGCGTCGCGTGTTCCAAGACGCCTGCCGCGACCTGTGTGAGCACGGCGTTCCGCGCGAGCGCCTGGAGGCCATCATCAGCAGCAACGAATACGACCTGCGCCAGCGCGACTATGGCATCGCCGACGGCGTGGCCATTGCGTGCGACGCACTGAGCACGTGGCTCTACGATGACGACGCCGCGACGCTGGCGCTCAAGTACGGCCCGGTGTACGAGAAGCTGCGCGGCGAGCTGAACGGCACTTACTTTGAGGACCTGTTGCGCGAGCTCGTGCTGGAAAACGATCACATGGCGCTGGTCGAGCTGGTGCCGGTGGATGCCGCCGAGGGCGCAGAGGGTGCCGAGGCCGCCGAGCTGGTAGTCAAGCGCGACGCCATGACCGATGCCGAGCTGGCCGATGTGGTCGAGCGCACGGCCGCGCTGCGTGCCGCGCAGGAGGCGGAGGACACACCCGAGGCCAAGGCCACGCTGCCGCGCCTGCGCGTGTCCGACATTGGCGAGGCGCGCCCCGAGCCGCCGCTGGTCGTGGACACGACTGCGCCTATCCCCTGTCTGCGCCACGGCATCCCCACCAACCGCCTGGCCTACGCCATGCAGTATTTCGATCTGAGCTGCGTTGCGTTTGAGGACCTGCCCTATGTGACGCTGCTCTGCCGCCTGCTCAAACAGCTGCCCACGAGCGAGCACTCGGCCGAGGAGCTCGACAACTTGCTCGCCGGCAAGCTGGGCTTTTTGAGCTTTACGACCGAGGTCATGACCCAGCCCGACGTGGACGGCGTGCGCCCCTACCTGCTGGTGAGCGCCGGCGCCCTGTCCGAGAAGATTGATGCGCTGGCAAGCCTGCCGCGCGAGGTGTGGTCGAGCACGCTTTTGCTCGATGCCGACGCCGACCGCGTGCGCGATGTTCTCACGCAGATTCGCATTGGGCTTGAGCAGGGCTTTATCAACAACGGTCACTCGGCGGCGCTCGGTCGCGCGATGAGCTACAGCTCGCCTTCGGCCGTGGTGCGCGAGCAGCTTTCGGGCGTGGACTTCTATCTGTTCCTGCGCGATCTGCTCGACCACTTTGACGAGCGCGTGGACGGGCTGCGTACCAAGCTTGCCGAGCTGGCGGAGCGCATCTTTGTGGCCGATGGCTGCATGGCGAGCTTTACCGGCAGCAACGAGGACTTTGACGCATACTGGGATGCCGCGGGCGACCTGGGGCTGGGCGCGGGCGATGGTGCCGATGCCGGCCGCGACGCTCTCGTGGTGCCGACGCCGCGCGACCGCCACGAGGCTTTCGTCATCCCCAGCGATATCTGCTTTGCGGCAAGCGCGTCCGACCCGCGTCGCCTGGGCATTGACGTGACAGGCACTTGGGCCGTGGCTGCCAACGCGCTCTCCTACGACTACCTGTGGAACGAGATCCGCGTGAAGGGCGGGGCGTACGGCTGCGGATTCCGCGCGGCAGGTGAGCGTCAGGCGGCGTTCTACACCTACCGCGACCCGGCGATCGATCCTTCGATTGAGCGCGTGGAGCGCGCGGGTGCATGGCTTGGCAGCTTTGAGCCCGACGAAGCCGCCTTTGAGGGCTTTATCGTGAGCTGCGTGAGCGGCATGGACGCGCCGGTGAAGCCGTACGCGCTCACCAAGCGCCGCAACACGACCTACCTGGCCGGGCTCGATCCGCATGCGCGCGAGGAGCGTCGCGCCCAGATGCTCGCCGCCACGCCCGGTGAGCTGCGCTCGCTCGGCACCGACGTGACGCGCATCGCAGCCGAGTCGCCCACCTGCGTCTTTGGCGGCCGAGACGTCATCGCCAAGAGCAACGCCGGCTTTAACGTAGTCGACCTGCTGGGCTAACGCACAAAGGTAGATTTTTGGAACATGCCCGGAAATCTACCTTTTTCTGCGGCTTGGGCGAGGCGGCGCAGCCCACCGCGGCGGTTTGTCTCGATCTGTAACATCTAGACGGCAATATCGGCTCCAGATGTTACAAATCGAGACGTTCCCGAACGGCACCAGCTCTTTGTCTCAATCTGTAACAACTAGGTCCAATTTTGCCGAGTTACTGTTACAGATCGAGACAAACCGCCGCAGACGCCCATCACAGCACAGACCACCACGAAGGTGCCTGTCCCCTTTCTCAGTGGTGATTCGAACGCTTGTTCTATACGTACACATGTTCTATATTATGAGTGTTTGCATCGGACTTAAATTGCAACTATAATATAGTTGCAGGATGTGAGGCAGGATGACTCGGATCGACAAACTCATCGCCCAGCTGCTTGGCCGTCCTTCAACGTATAGATTTGCTGACTTTCTTAAAGTTATGGCTTCATATGGCTTTGAAATGGACAACAAAGGCAGGACATCCGGATCGCGCATTCGCTTCTACAGGCCATCGGACGGCAGAATGTTCGTGATGCACGCACCCCATCCATCTGACGAATTGACGGCGGGAACCATCCGAAACATCGTTCGATTTCTACAAGATGTCGGAGGCAGCCATGAGTAACGTTTTGGCTTACAAGGGTTATTTCGCCCCGGTCGAGTTCGATGCCGAACAGCACGTGCTGACAGGTATGGTCGCCGGCATTAGGGACGCAATTGTATTTGAAGGCTCCACGGCTGAAGAAGTGGAGCAATGCTTCCACGACGCCGTCGACGATTACCTTGAGTTTTGCGCCGAGAAGGGCAAGGAACCCGAGCGGGCTTTTAAGGGCTCGTTCAACGTAAGAACGGGCTCTGAGCTCCACAAGCAAGCAGCGCTGGCAGCGGCAAAGAAGGGTGAGTCACTCAATAAGTTTGTGACTGAAGCAATCGCTGCGGCGTTATAGCATTAACGCATAGGCCCAAACAACCACAAAGGGCGCAGTTCGCAGGCTTATTTGCGGTGGCTTTACTGCCCATATCGCGTTTGCCCAGATAAAACCTGCCAAAATAAACCTGTCCCTTTTTGGCAGGTTTGCTAGAGGAGGTTGGGATGGACAAGGCTGAGTTGCGACGGGCGGTGATTGCCCGACGTGACGCTCTTGATTTGGATGTGCGGGCGGCGAAGTCTGCCGTTATCTGTGCGCGGCTGGTTGAGCGACTGGGTCGCTCGGATCCCGCGGCACCGCACACCGTTGCCGTCTATGCCGCGATGGGTTCCGAAGTCAACCCAGCCGCGTTTGCCGCAGCTGCCGCCAAACGTGGCTGGCGCGTGGCCTATCCGTGCATGCTCTCGGCAACAGACGCCGCAGCTTGTGGCCAGCGCATGTGTATGCGGGCAGTTGCCGCCGACGATGCATCCGCGGCACCGTTTATCGCCCACCCCACGCGGGCCTTCGCGGCCACGGACATCGACAGCAGCCGCTTCCCTATCGTGCCTGCCGACGCTCTCGACATGATCGTCGTGCCGCTCGTAGCCTTCGACCGCGCCGGCGCGCGCCTGGGCTACGGCGGCGGCTGCTATGACCGCTACCTGCCCATGCTCTCGCCCGCATGCCAAATCATCGGCATCGCCTTTGACGAACAGCGCGTCGACCACATCCCCACCGATGCCCACGACCTGCCGCTGCCCAACATCATCAGCGCCTAACCGCCATTGCATCGCACCCACACGATGAGCGTGGATAATCTCCCACTTTGAGCCCCCTTACGAATCAAAAACGGGAGATTATCCACGCTCGTTCAACAAGCGTCCAAAAATCCACGCTCGTATGTCCGGATTTCCACGCTCGTGCGGCTCAACGCCCTGCAACCGCCTCAGCACACGCGCGGTACGCCGGCAACTTTGAGTTTACGATCGAGCTTTGACGGGTCCCTCAGATCATCCCAGCACAAGCGCACGATCTTACAGTTATCAAGCAGCGAAAGCCTCGACTCGCGCTGACGCTCATCAAATTGCGCCTTTGCGAGCTTGCCCTCCTCCGCCGCCTTCTCACTTTTAACGAATCCGTCGAACTCACCGATAATCAGCTGGTCGCCCACACGCCACAAGTAGTCAACGCGATACGGCCGCCCCGGCTCAACTGGGTCGAACAGCTCAACTTGCAGCTCCGGCTTCTGCCAGCCGCGCTCGATCATCAGCGCGCGTGCCTTGGACTCGCCACCGCTTTCCGACAGACCATCGGCACACCGCACAACACTTCGCGCCGTCACAACACCGCGACGATTTAAGCCAAGCTTGTTGATTGCCTCAACGAGATGTTCCTTCGACAACAGCTGCTCATGGAGCGCCGAGTCCGCAATGATCAGTCCCTCGACAAACGATGCATCGACCAGACAATCCGTAATCGTTTGATCGATATCGGTCACGGCAATATCCATCTGGATTGCCCGTGTTTGACGAGCATAACGATGGCGAATCACCTGAGAGCCGGGCGTCGTCGATTGCGCCGGCGCCGCGGCGATATGGATGTGCGTCAAATTGGCATGCGAAACCGAAAGGCCATAGATAACAGCCGCCGTATAGGAGCAAAACGTCCAGTCGGGATGCTTTTGTGCAAGGGCCCGCACCCGATGCAGATAACGCTGTCGAAACTTGAGTTCGGACCAATATTCCGGACGCGCATACAGCCCCGGCATGATCACTTCGAGACTTCCCGCCG
>CABUHP010000029.1 GCA_902491415.1 uncultured Collinsella sp. | reverse complement strand
TTGCCAAGGCCGCCGAGCATGCCGCTGCAAAGCGCGCGGAGGTCCAGATCGAGCGGGTCAAGGTCGACTCGGCTGCTGCTGCCACGCTCGAGTCGTATTTCAACTTTGGCGCGTATGCGATTATCTCGTCGGTCATCGTGTCGGTGGGACTGGTGTTCTCGGGCATGAACGAGCCCGAGCGCGTGCGCCGCATGGATGCCAGCCCGGTCTCCGAGCGTCAGCGTTCGCTTGCCGTGTTTGCGGCCGCCGCCGTGCTCACCGTCTGCATTTGGCTCGTGTCGAGTATGATGGGCGTCGTGGGCTTTGCCGGCGCGGTTGCCGAGGTCGGCGCGGGTCGTGTGTGTCTGGCGCTGGCGGTGACGTTTGCCCTGGCGTGCACGCCGCTGGCCGTTGGCTTTGCGTTGTCGAGCCTGGGTGCGCGCGAGGAGCTGCTCAACGGCGTGGGCAACTTACTCGGCATGCTCATGACGTTTTTGGGCGGTGCCTGGATGCCGCTGTCGCTCATGGGCTCGGCCGTGCAGACCGTGGCGCACTTTGTGCCGACATATTGGGTGAACGATGCGATCAGCAAGGCACTTGCCTCGGATCTGACGTCTGCCGTGCTGAGCGACATCGCCTGCGATCTGGGCGTCACGGTGCTCTTCGCCGCCGCCATTGCCGCCGTAGGTCTGGCCCTCGCACGCGCCAAATCCCGCGCCTAGCCACCTAGTCATTTAGAGCGTCCCCAATGACCAGTCTGAAATAAATCCCGAGCCTCGCTCCAAAATAGTTCGCCATGGTTTACTATTACGCTCATAAAGTAGCAATAGGCTAACAATGGGGGATAGCATGGCGACGAAGCAAGCCTACGTCCAGGTCAAGGGGCTCAAGAAGCACTACGGCGATGGAGATGCACGCCTGACGGTGCTCGACGGCATCGACACGTCCATCAACCGCGGAGAGATCTGCGTCATGCTGGGGCCTTCGGGTTCGGGCAAGTCGACGTTTCTTAACCTGATCGGCGGCCTGGAGGATGCCGACGGCGGCTCCATCATGGTGGACGGCTGCGACCTCACGGTGCTCAAGCCTACCGACCTGGGCGAGTATCGCCGCCGTGAGCTGGGTTTTGTCTTCCAGTTCTACAACCTGGTGCCCGATCTCACCATCAAGGAGAACATCGAGGTCACGGCGCACCTGTCCAAAAACCCGCTCAATGTCGACGACCTGCTGCGTTCGCTGGGCCTCTACGAGCACCGCAACAAGTTCCCGCGCCAGGTCTCGGGCGGCCAGCAGCAGCGCTGTGCCATCGGCCGTGCGCTCGTCAAAAACCCGGGCCTGCTGCTGTGCGACGAGCCCACCGGCGCGCTTGACTACAAGACGTCCAAGGAAATCCTGCAGCTCATGGAGGATGTCAACCGCACCTACGGCTGCACCATCATCATTGTCACCCACAATGCCGCCATCGCGCACATGGCCAATCGCGTGCTGCGCCTGCGCGACGGGCACATCGTCGAGGATGAGCTCAACGAGTCGCCCGTTGCGGCCGCCGAGCTCGATTGGTAGGCGGCGCCATGACACCTCTCGCAAAACGTCTCCCGCGCGAGCTGCGCCGCAATATCGGCAAGTACCTGGGCATCTTTCTTCTTATGTGCGGAAGCATCGCTCTCACCTCGGGCTTTTTGCTCGCAGCGCATTCTATCGGTTGCCTTATCGATGACATGCGCGATGCGTACGCGATTGAGGACGGCCGCGTGACCACCTCCTTCGAGGCTACCGACGATCAACTCAAGGCCGCCGAGGATGCAGCCGGCGACGTCGGCGGCGTCACGCTCTACAAGAATTTCTCCATCGACGCCATCATCAAAAAGGTGTCCGGCGACGACGGCACCAAGCGCACGCTGCGCACCTATGCGCACCGCACCAAGGTCGATATCGCGTCCTACTGCGAAGGCAGGCAGCCTAAGGCGGACGATGAGGTGGCAATCGACCGTGTCTTCGCCACCAATAACAACCTGTCCGTGGGCGATAAAGTCGAGCTCGAGGGCCGCACCTACACCATCTGCGGCATCATGACCCAGCCCGATAGCCAGGCGCTGTTCCTCAACAATTCGGACTTTACGGTGAACACCATCACGTACGGCGTGGCCGAGGTCACCGATGCCGGCTTTGCCGCGCTCGAGGATGCCGGCGGCGCGCCCGCCTACACCTACTCCTTTACCTTTGCCGATCGCGACCTCCCCACCGCGGATCGCATCGATGCGGAGCAGGATATGGTCGAGGCGCTGACCGACGCCGATGCGCGCGTGGATGACCTCATCGACGCCGATTCCAACCAGGGCATTGGCTATGCGCGCGACGACGTAGACGGCGACTCCATGATGTGGATGACGCTGCTCGACATCATCATCGTGATCATGGCGTTCGTCTTTGTGGTCCTTACCGACGCCACCATCGAGGAGGAGAGCGCCATCATCGGCACGCTGCTCGCCAGCGGCTATCGTCGACGCGAGATCGTGCTGCACTACCTTGCGCTTCCCGCTATCGTGGGCGTGGCCGCGGCGCTTTTGGGCACTGCGCTCGGCGTTGTGTTCTTTACCGAGCCCATGCGCAGCCTCTATTACGGTTCGTACAGCCTGCCGCCCTTCCAGGTGTACTGGAGCTGGGAGATCTTTGTGAAGTGCGCCGTGGTTCCCGCCGCTGCGCTCATCCTCATCACGCTGGCGGGTCTGCTTCGCAAGATGGGCAAGACGCCGTTGCAGTTTCTTCGCCACGAGGCGAGCGGCAAGTCTGGCACCAAGCGCGGCCTGCAGCTGCCGGAGCGCATGGGCTTTGTCTCGCGCTTCCGCCTGCGTATCTTCCTGCGCAACCTGGGCAACTTCGCCACGCTCTTCGTGGGCATTGCGTTTGCCTCGCTGCTGCTGCTCTTTGGCCTGGCGATTCTGCCCACGATGACGCACTACGCGGACAACCTCGAGACGAGCCTGGTCGCCGAGCACCAGTACACGCTCAAGGCTCCGCTGGAGCTCGAGGGCACTGCCGAGGAGCGCGAGCAGTGGTCGGCACTCGAGTGCTTGCAGTCGGTTGACGGCGCGCTGCTTTCTGCCGGCCAAGATGCCGATGACGAGCTCGACGACGCGGCCGATGCGGCGCAGACGGCAGCCGATGCCGCGACCGCATCTCCGTCTGCCGAGAGCCTGACTGCGGCGCAGGATGCGCTTACCAAGGTCCAGGACAAGAAGGATGCGCTTTATGCGCGCCTCGATGACCTTGCCGATATCCTCGGCTGCAACCGCGACGAGGCTATCGACCTGATTGACAAGGCCTCTAAGATCGACACCGACAACGACGACATTCACCCGGTCAACACGATTGACAACGGCGCGGGCGCAATCGCGCAGGCCGAGAAATACGCCGTTTACCAGCTGCAATACGACCGCGGCGATGGTAATGGCGAGGAGACGATTTCTGTCTACGGCATCTCGCCCGATTCGCGCTACTGGAAAGGGCTGGACGTCGGCGACGGACGCGTCGTCTTTGGCGGTGGCTTGCTCGACAAGTTTGGCTGGAGCGAGGGCCAGAAGGTCACGCTCAGCGACAAGTACGAGGGAAAGAATTATTCCTTTGAGTACGTGGGCAAGGACTGCGTTTGGGGCTCTAAGTCGGACATGAATATCTATATGAGTATCGACGACTTTAACGAGCTGTTCGACAACGACGCCGCCTACTTTAACGGCTATGTGAGCAACGAGAAGCTCGACCTCGATGCTCGTTACTTTGCCGGCGACACCACGCCCGATGACATGCGTGCCGTGGGCGACCAGTTCATTGGCATGATGAGCAAAATGATCGGCATGATGGTCGGGCTCGCGGTGTTTATCTTCCTGCTGTTTATGTACCTGCTGACCAAGGCCGTGATCGACCACAGCGCCCGCTCGATTAGCTACATGAAAGTCTTTGGCTATCGCGATGGCGAGATCTCGCATCTGTACATCCGCTCGATCACGCTGTGCGTGGCGGCGTCGCTCGTGCTGAGCCTGCCGGTCATTATTGGCTCGCTCACGGCCATCTTCCGCTCGATGCTGCTCGCCTACAACGGCAATATCGAGATCTACGTGCCCGCTTGGTCCATGGCTGCGTGCGTCGGCATTGGCTTTGCGACCTACCTGGTCGTGGCGCTGCTACACACGCGCTCCATCAAACGCGTGAGCCTGGCCGAAGCCCTCAAAGTGCAGGAGTAGCCATCGGGGACAGTCCTTGCCATTCGTCGGCTCGCCGGCCGGCTGGCAAGGACTGTCCCTAACTGCCGGGCGGCGAAAGAGTGTCCCTTGCGACTGGTCATTTAAGAACGTCCCCAATGACTAGGTTCCGTACTTGACTTTAACTCTGCTTTAACTGGTACCATCCTCTTATGTCTGTAACGCCATATAGACCGAGGGGATATATCTATGACCGCAACTACACCCGCAGCACCCGCTAAGGTGTACTTCACCAACTTGCGCACGCATGCTCGCGAGAGCCAGCTCGACAAGCTCAAGCGCCTCATCCGTCACGCCGGTATTGAGCAGATCGACTTTGAGAACAAGTTCGTCGCCATCAAGATTCACTTTGGCGAGTTGGGCAACCTGAGCTTTTTGCGCCCCAACTACGCCCGCGCCGTCGCGGACGTCGTGAAGGAATTGGGTGGCAAGCCCTTTCTCACCGACTGCAACACGCTCTATGTCGGTAGCCGCAAAAACGCGCTCGAGCACATCGATACCGCCTACCAGAACGGCTTTACCCCGTATGCCACGGGTTGCCAGATCATCATCGCCGACGGCCTCAAGGGCACCGACGAGGCGCTCGTCCCGGTCGAGGGCGGAGAGTACGTGCACGAGGCTAAGATCGGTCAGGCGCTCATGGATGCCGATATCGTGATTAGCCTCACCCACTTTAAGGGCCATGAGCAGGCCGGCTTTGGCGGCGCCATGAAGAACCTGGGCATGGGAGGCGGTAGCCGTGCCGGCAAGATGGAGCAGCATGCCGCCGGTAAGCCGAACGTCGCGACCGAGCACTGCGTTGGCTGCCGTGCCTGCGAAAAGATCTGCGCGCACGACGCCGTCTCGTTCAACGACACCCGCGAGCGCGAGCTTGCCAGCGGCGCTACTCGCACGGTGCACGTGGCCACCATCGACCACGATCGCTGCGTGGGCTGCGGCCGCTGCATCGGCGTGTGCAACCAGGACGCCATCAAGCCCGGCTATGAGGCCGCGGCCGACGTGCTCAACTGCAAGATTGCCGAGTACACCAAGGCCGTCGTCGACGGCCGCCCGAGCTTCCATATCTCGCTTGCCATGGATATCAGCCCCAACTGCGATTGCCATCCCGAAAACGATACGCCTATCGTCAACGACATCGGCATGTTCGCGAGCTTCGACCCGGTCGCTATCGATCAGGCCTGCGCCGATGCCGTCATGGCATCCGAGCCGCTGCCCAACACCGAGCTCACCGACAGCGCCGCCAAGATGGAGCATAACCACGAGCATCTGGAGGGCGAGCAGGCGCGCGACCCCTTCTGCATCACGCATCCCGATACCGATTGGCGCGCGTGCATCGCGCATGCCGAGAAGATCGGCCTTGGCACGAGCGAGTACGAGCTCATCGAGGTCAAGTAGCGCCTAGCTATTGGACAAAACAAGCGCCTTTGTAGCGCTAGTTGAGCAAAAACCGCCCGTGAGCACAGCGCCCACGGGCGGTTTTTCAGAAGTGCGGTGAAAAATCGAATACCGCCGACCACAAACCGTTTTTTGGCAACAAAACCCCAGACGTTGCTTTTTGCCTAAAAATTCTTGTCGAGGAAGTCGTCGACCGTGTTCCAGTAGAGCTCGGGGTCAACTTGCGCACTCTTGGCGTGGGTGGCGCCATGGATAGTGAGCTTTTGCTTGACCTTGCTGGCGCACGCGTCGTAGTTTTGGTCGAGCATGCTGTACGGTACAAAGGTGTCCTGGTCGCCGTGGATAAACAGCATGGGAACCGTCGCGTGTTTGAGTTGCTCCACACTGCTCGCCTTATGAAAGTCGTAGCCCGCGCGCACGTTGCACACCAAGTTTGCTACATCGAGCAAGGGAAAGCTGGGCAGGCCGAACACGTCCTTGAGCTGCAGGGAAAACTCGTCCCAAACACTCGTATAACCACAGTCCTCGATAATGCATTTCACGTTTGCAGGCAGAGATTCCCCCGCGACGTTCATAGCGGTTGCTGCACCCATCGATTCGCCAAAGACAAGAATGCGCGCCTGGGGGTCAGCCTGAACGATTTGCTCGATCCATGCGACGATATCGAGGCGCTCGGGCCAGCCCATGCCGATATAGTCGCCGCCGGAGCGCTCGTGGGCGCGGGCGGCAGGCGCGAGCACGTTCATGCCACGGTCGTGGAAGCGCTTGGCGTATCGAGCCATGCCGATGGGCTCGTTGGTATATCCATGCAGGCAGACGGCGTAATCGTGGGTGTTCTCCGAGGCAGTAAAATACCAGGCGGCGAGCTCGGTTCCGTCATCTGCGGTGAGGCCGCTGCTCTCGCGGTTCTCTTTAAACCATGCCCGCGCCTCGGCATCCTCGGCATCCGGCTGCTCACTTTCTTTGTCGTTCTTGCTATCCTGCATCATCTTCATGGTGTATGGCGCGCGGGGATTCAGCGCGAAGTCAAACAGAAAGTTGCCGGCAAATCCGAGCAGCGCAACGACAGCCACCAGTGCAACGATGCCGGCTATCTTGAGCTTTCGATGGGAACGTGCGTTTTGAGACATAAGAAGCTTTCCTATAAGATGTTAATACATCAACATTTAATGCAAGCGCATTATGGACGTTCGCCGTTGGTGCGTCAACAGACAAAGAATGGGTAAACAAAGGGTCACGTATGGTGCAAATTTCGCACGTACCTAGACGCTTTGATATAGTGTTGAGAACTCTTTACGTTGGAGGATGTAACCGGCATGTCCGATTCGAGCGACAGTTCTAAGCCGCGACCCAAGACCGCGGCCGTTCCACACTACACGGTGGGCGAGGAGATCATGAACTCCGTCACCCATGGTGTCGGCTGCCTGCTGGGTATCGCGGGCCTGGTGCTCCTGATCGTATTCGCTGCCCTGCGCGGCGGAGGCCCGGCCCACATGGCCGCGGCGATTGTCTATGGTGTCAGCATTATCCTCGAATACCTAGCCTCCACGCTCTACCACGCGATTCAGCCCGCGCGCGCCAAGCGCGTGTTTCGCATCATCGACCACAGCTGCATCTACCTGCTCATTGCGGGCAGCTATACGCCGTTTTGCCTTATCACGCTCGCAAACGACGGCGGCCCTGCGCTGTTCTTTGCCGTATGGGCCATCGCCATTATCGGCATCGCCCTCGAGTGCTTTATGCGCGAGCGTCAACCGCACTGGGTAAGCGGCCTGGTTTACCTGCTGATGGGCTGGCTCGTTGTCTTTAAGCTGCCCGAACTTGTGGCGCTGCTCAACCCCGTGGCACTTGCCCTGCTCGCCGTCGGCGGCGTGTGCTACACCGCGGGCGTGCCGTTCTATATCGCCAAAAACGTGCGCTACCTGCACAGTGTGTTTCACTTGTGGGTGCTCGCCGGCAGTATCTTCCAGTTCATGGCGGTGATCCTCTTCGTAATCTAGCAATCGCGCCTGCGCCCGCGGGCCCGTCCGGGCGCCCGCCGGGTGCAACTGCCCTATCCGCCATCAACGTTTTGACCTGACGTCCCGAATCTTGGAGGTTCGAGAAACTCCCGATGGACATAACCATCTCCCTTATCACCACCCTCGTTTTGACCCTCATCAACGGCTACTTCTCTATGTCCGAGATGGCGCTCACCACGGCCAAGCGCGCCGTGCTGGAGCACGAGGCCGAGGAAGGCGACAAGCGCGCCGAGCGTGCCATTAAGCTGGCTGCCGACTCCGACCAGCTGCTCGCCACCATCCAGGTTGCCATCACGCTCGTGGGCTTCGCCTCGTCCGCCGTCGCCTCGACGAGTCTGTCCGACCCGCTTGCCACGTGGCTCATGAGCTTTGGCATCGCGCCGCTTTCCGCCATCGCGCGCGGCCTGGCGCCGGTCATCATCACCGTCGCCGTCGCCTTTGTGTCCATCGTGATCGGCGAGCTTGTGCCCAAGCGCATCGGTCTGGCCAACGCCGAGGGCGTATCCAAGCAGGTCGTGGGACCGTTGTCGTTTTTCCAAAAGATCGCCCGTCCGCTCGTGTGGCTGACCGGCGCCTGCTCCGATGGCCTGGCCCGCATCCTGCGCATCAAGAGCGCCGACGACCGCCAAAACGTCTCGGAGGAAGAGATCAAGTACATGGTCTCGGAGCAGGACGACCTGCTCGATGAGGAAAAGCGCATGATCCACGAGATCTTCGACCTGGGCGACACCGTTGCCCGCGAGGTCATGGTGCCGCGCGTGGACACCACTATGTGCGAGGACGACGAGATGGTCGCCGACGTGTTGTCCACCATGCGCCAGACCGGCTTCAGCCGCATCCCCGTCTATCACGAGGACCCCGACAACGTCGCGGGCATCGCGCACATTAAGGACCTGATTCAGCCCGCGCTCGACGGCAAAGGCGACCAGCCCATCGCCGGTTTTTTGCGCGACGCCACCTTTGTGCCCGACACCAAGGACATCCTGCCGCTGCTGTCCGAGATGCAGACCTCTCACGACCAGATCGTGGTGGTCGTGGACGAGTACGGCGGCACGGCCGGCATTATCACCATCGAGGACATCGTCGAGGAGATTGTCGGCGAGATCGAGGATGAATTCGACCCCGACAACAAGTACCTCACGCGTCTTTCGCGTCGCGAGTGGCTTGTCGATGGGCGTTTTTCGTGCGATGACGCGATTGAGCTTGGTTGGCCGCTCGAGGAAAGCGATGATTATGAGACCATCGCCGGCTGGATTTTGGAGCTTTGCGACTCGGTGCCCGACATCGGAGAGGTGTTTGAGGTTGCGGGGTACAAGTTCAAGGTACAGTCGATGCGTGGCCAGCGCATCTCGCTCATTCGCGTGATCGCTCCGGCCGAAACCGATAAGAAGGATTCCGAGTCTTCGGCAGAGAAGCCGGCGGCGTCGGGTGCGGGCTCTGTGGATCCGCACGATGCCGACGAGTAGGGCAAGGAAGAGTAGGGGAGAGTTATGGCAGGCCTGTTCAACATCCTTAAGGTCACCGTCAGCGAGGACAAGATCTGCGCGCATGTGCTGGTGAACCCCGGCATGCCGCTCATGACCTCGGAGGATATCGAGGCCACGGCGCGCGTGTATTACCTGGTGCCGGCGATTGCCAAGCACCTGTGCCTGGGTGATTCCGGTCGCGAGTTCCAGGACTGCATGGGTCAGACTGAGCTTTGCCATCTGCTTGAGCATGTGACGGTCGAGCTCATGAACGAGACCGGTCTTGCCGGTAGCATCTCGTGCGGCCGCACGCGCGTAAGCGAGCACGACGAGCGCGTCTTTGAGGTTGAGCTTTCGTGCCCCGACGACGCGCTGGCCATCGGTGCGCTGTCTTCGGCCACCTTTATGATGGACTGGGCGTACCTGCACGCCGACCAGCCTGCCCCCGACGTGGAAGGCACGGTCGCGGGTCTGCGCAACCTGGTGTTGGGCATGCGCGCCGAGGCCGAGGGCAAGGATCCTCGCGAGGCCGTCGCCGCTGCGAACGGCGAAGATGCTGCCGAGGACGAGGGCGCTGACGAGGGCGATGTGCCGGTCGACGCCGAGCTCGTTGCCGATGCGACCGCCGAGCCCGTTCCCACCGAGCCCCAGGGTGTCCCCAACTTTGACGACGAGCCCCAGGTGGCGATTGATACCGAGGGCGCGGTTGCCGAGAACCACGAGGCCTCCGCTGCCGTCTTTGGCGGTGCGGCGACGGTTCCGGCAGGACCTGCGCATGAGGGCGGTCTGCCGCTCGTGGACGGCGCCGGCGAGGACCCGGGTGCCACGGTGGCCATGCCGGCTATGCCCCAGGAGTAGGCCTAGGCGTTTATCACCATCACATACCTGCGCCTTTGCCGTACGCAGATGAGCGGAGCGGCAAGTGATGCGCTGCGGGTATAATGGACAGCATTCAAACGGTGGGCACCGACGTGCCCGCAGGAGAGGAATGATCATGGGTAAGACTTTCAGCTTTGTCTCCGGCGCACTTTTTGGTGCCGCTGCCGGCGCTATTGTCGGCGTTACTCTGGCCCCGCGCTCGGGCGCCGAGACCCGCGCCATGGCTGCCGATATCGCCAACGACGCCTGGGACAATATGCGCGACACCTACGAGCACAGCGCCGAGGAGGCCCGTGCTGCGGTGAATGACTTTGGCCCGATGGTCGACGCCAAGACCGACGACCTGCGCGCCAAGGTCGACCTTGCCCGCGAGCGCATGGACCAGCTGCGCGAGCAGCTCAACGACGCCATTTCGGGCGGCAATGTGACGCCTGCCGCCGACGTCGTGGTCGAAAACGCCGTCGAGGCTGATACCGAGGCTGCGGAGCCCTCGACCGAGGCATAATGCGCGCCGGGGATTTTGTCGGCGCCAAGATCTATCGCAAGCCTACCGAGGACAAGCGCACCAAAAAGGACGGCACGCCGCGCAGCCCTAAAAAGCTCGGAAAGATTCACTTTCCGGTCTTTACCCCGGGCGGTACGCGCGTGGTCGGCTTTATGGTCCGCCAGTCCGATATCGCGGGCATGATCGAGCGTCCCGACCGATTCGTAGCGCTCGACGCCATTGGTGTCTACGAGGGCGCCATTGCGGTCGATGACGTCAAGGACACGTACGATGCCGCCGCTGCCAAGCGCCTCGACATCAACCTGGACGATTGCATCATCTGGGTCGGTATGGACGTGCGCACGGAATCGGGCGACGTCGTGGGCTATTGCTCGGACGTTGAGTTCAAGCCACGCTCGGGCATCGTGCAGGCATTCTATGTGACCGCCGGTGCTGCTTCGAGTATTTTGGTTGGTGACACGCAGGTGCCGCCGACGATGCTGCGCGGCTACGAGAACGGCGCGATGGTCGTCTCGGACGAGGTCAAGTCGCTCGGGTATTCGGGCGGTGCGGCTGCCAAGGCCGCCGAGGCCAGCGTCGTGGTGGGCGACAAGGTCAAAAAGGGCGCCAAGGTGCTCGACGACAAGGGATCGGTTGCCGTGGACAAGGGCAGTCGCGCACTGGGCAAGCAGCTCGGCAAGACGCGCGGCATGTTCAAGGCCTTTAAGGACGAATACCAAAAGGCGAGCGGAGGCTCGTCAAAAGCTACAAAATAGCGACGTACCAAATGATGGGAGGCAAGCCGGAGACCTGTTGCTCCGGCTTGCTGTGTTTATGGGGGAGGGCACATGCGCCAAAACGGATCCAACTTAAACGGGCGTTCGGGTGCGCGTCCGACGGCGCGCCGCGATCTGGGGCAGCTGCCCAGCGGTCAGCGCAAGCGTCACCGTAAGCCCGGCGCGATGTACCTCAACCATAGCCGTGGGTTTAGCGATCGCAGTGCGCGCATCGGCAACAGCCGTACGCCCCGTCGTTCGTCTCGCCTGCCCTACGCGCTCATCGCCGTGGGTTGCGCGCTCGTGCTGTTTATCGCTGCCGTCGTGGGCTACGTCAACCGCAGCGTGGACGTGGAGCTCAACGGCCAGAAGACCGCGGTGCGCGTGGGCTCTACGCTACAAAACCTCATCGACGACCAGGAGTTGACTGACACCTACGACGCAGGCGACCTGCTGGCCGTCGATGACAGCGTGCTCAAGCGCCATGGGGGCGAAAAGCTGTCGGTGAAGGTCGACGGCAAGCGCGTGAAGCAGGGCAAATGGGATAGCCGCGAACTCGAGGGCGGCGAGAAGGTGACGGTCAAGGATGGCCGTAACACTTACGAGAAGCACGAGGTTCAGGCTACGGTTATCGAGCCCAAGCTCAAGGTCGAGGGCACGGGCGCTATCGAGTATGTGCAGACATGGGGTGTCCAGGGCCGATCCGAGGTGTGGGTTGGTGAGCAGTCAGGCAAGACGCAAGACCGCGGCGAGGTTGTGCCCGCCACCGATTGCGTTGTTGCGTGCGCCAGCGTGGCGCCCAAGGGCAACAAAAAGTACGTGGCACTGACGTTTGACGAGGGTCCGAGCGGCGCCACCAAACAGATCTTGCAGGTGCTCAAGGAAAAGGGCGTCACCGCGACGTTCTTCCTTTCGGGCGATGCGGCCGAGGCCTCGCCTGCCACGGCCAAGGCGATTGTCGACGCCGGGTGCGAGATCGGATCCAACAGCTACAGCGACGATTCGCTCAAGGGTCAGGACCGTGAGGCGGTACGCGAACAGATCACGAAAGGCACCGATGCGATTAAGTCGGCGACCGGCGTGAAGACGATGCTGCTGCGTGCTCCCTACGCTGCCTTTGACGAGCAAAACTGGATTGATGCGATGGACCTGGTCGCCGCCGTGGTCTCGTGGAATATCGATTCGGGCGACTGGCTGCTCAACGGTGCCGACGAGCAGGTCTCGACGGTGCTCGATTCGGTGACGCCGGGCAATATCGTGCTGCTCACCGATAGAGACGAATGCGCTGAGCAGACACTCGAGGCGCTGCCGCAGATTATCGACGGCCTCATTGCCGACGGCTACAAGATCGTGACGCTCAGCGACCTGGTCAAGACGGACACGTCGCTGAGCAAAAAGCTCACCTCGCTGACGAAGGCCACCATGCCCAAGGACGCCGTGTTCCCCCAGCTTGCCGAGGACG
>CABUHP010000028.1 GCA_902491415.1 uncultured Collinsella sp. | reverse complement strand
CATGGCCTCGGTGTTGCCTGTACCGCTCCAGTAGACGACGGCGATCTTGCTCATGTTGAGTCCTTTCAGTTGTGCGGCAGGTTGCCACGGCTTCTATGTTCTATCGGGTTGCCTGGGCAAGTTGCGCCAAGCTGTAGCCCTGCTGATAGACAAAGGTGAAGTATTGGGTGCAGGCGCGGTAGGCATCAAACGTCGCAAGTGCCTGCTCGACATTTGCGTAGACCTTCCAGGCCCCAAAGACCTTATAGTTCTCGCCGCGCTGGACGATAAACTCGTGCACGTCGTCGTAGGGATATCCTAGGAAGTAGCCTATTTCGTGCGGAAACTCGCAGGTGCAGTCGTTGCTGCAGCTAGCTTGCTGGGGTAGTGCGCATCGAGTCTGGCTACAGGCGCATTCCGCGACGTTATTACTCGCGAGCGTGATGCGTGATGCCAAATGCACAAGGCATGTCGAAAGGTCTCTCGTGTCGTAGCCTTCCGAGGCGAGCGCCGTTTTGGCGCGAGGGTCCGCGAAATAGGTGGTGAGGCTTTTGGCTCGGTACACGTACACGAGCGCTCCGCAGGGCCGCCAGACCAAAACACTCAGGTGGATGCCAAGCGGGTCAAGCTCGCGGTTGCACTGGGCGATAACGTTGAGCAGGCGTGCTCGGCGTTCTGCGATGGTTTCTGTTGCGGTCGAGCCGTCCCCGTGGGCGTAGGTGCCTGGATAGGTAAAGAGCGATGCCGGCTTGATGCCCGCGAGCGTGGGGGAGCAGTTGCGCACGACTGCTGCCTGAAACGTTGGGATGTCTATGGTTCGAGTCACGTCGCTCCTTACGGATCTAAACTGTTAGCCTAGGAAAACTTATACACGAAAGTAAGCCATGGTCAACAAAAAAGTTTGAAGAGGAAAACTAATTGACCGAACGGACATGATTTTGGGTTAAGATGGGGACACCCCATGGGGGTATCTAGATAGTGCTACTGAAAGGGGAACGCATGAGTGACTTGCTCAACCCTGCGAATCTCATCGTGCTGACCGTCATTGCCGTCGGCATGTTTTTTGGACTGCGTCGCATTGCCGCTTCGACACACGGGAAGAGTTGCTGCAGCGATGGTGCGAGCGGCAAGAAGGCCAAAAAGGTTGTGGTGGCAGACACCGACGAGTCCCACTACCCCTATCGTGAGGAACTCCTTATCGGCGGCATGAGTTGCGACGGCTGCGCCCGGAATGTGACGAATGCCCTCAATGCGCTTGATGGCGTGTGGGCTACGGTAACGTACGCGGACCACACGGCACGCGTGCGCTCTAAGCAGCCGATCGACCGCGGCGCTCTCGTGGCGGCCGTGAAAGGCGCGGGCTACTACGTCATGACGCTGTAAGCGCCGCCCTGGATGCGCTTCCTTGGCTAGGCTCGTCCGCGTAACTCAATGTCCTGGATGTCGTCGAAGTCGATGGCGATGTCTCGGAGCTTGAGTAGTTTGAAGGCGGGGAGCACCTCATCAAGGATGCCCGTGCGAGCGCGATAGCCGTACATATCGTAATAGGTGACGCGCACCAAGTCGCCGCGTTTGAGGCCCTCGAGCTTTTGCGAAAGCTCGAGGGCTTTCTCTTCCGTGAGCTCACATTTTGGTTCGACGGTGATCTCTTGCTTGCGCACGAGTTCGTAGTATCCCGTGAGGGCGGCAAAGGGCATAAACTGCGCGGCACGGCCGGCGCGGACGGCGCCGTTGGCGGTGAGCTTTGGGTCGGCGGAGCGACGTCTTCCCTCGGGGTCCGCTAGGCGTTCAAAAGGTGTTGGTGGCCGCATCGGCTGTTGTTGGGACTTAGGCACGGTGTCCTCCAACTTGGTCGTTGCGTTCGCGCGCGGTGGCGCCGGCGGTAAAGCTTAATCCTTTGACGAGCGCGTTCTTGCCGTACTTGCCTTTCACGGCCAGGACGGCGCGCGCCAGGTCGCGCTCGCGCTCATCTGCCTCGATATCGCTAAATAGGTCGATGGTGGCAAATTCCTCGGGCATGAGGTTGCCAAAGCCCAGGTTGATGCGCTTGACGGGGCGTTTGGGGTCGACAGTCTGTGCCCACAGGTCATCAAAGTAGCCCATGATCTTCTTAAACGAATTGGTTCGCTCGGGCAGCTTTCGCGACGCGTTGGAATGGGCAAAGAGCGCGGCATAACCGCCACGTGGCTTGCCGCCGTGCTCACCCACGAAGATGCCGTCAATCGCCTGTGCCTCGCGAACCATGCGACGGCGCTCGTCATTGCGCTGGACGGGCTTGGGCGCGCGGGGTGCAAGTTCGGGGCCATCGCTTGCGGCCGGCTCGATTCCCGAGGTGCTTGAGCGTAGGTGCCCGCAGCCGTCGATGTATTGCGCCGTGCCACTGGCATCGAGCCGGCGAATGTCGGCGCGCTCGCTTGCGTAGCCCACAAAGAGCGAAATGCTGTCGCAGACCACATGCTTGTCGACCAGGTCCAGCACGGCGGTGTCGACCATCTCACGTAACACCGTATAGGCCTGTTCGTAGGCATAGCCCTTCGAGAGCACCTGTCCCGTGGTGGTCGAAGTCGCTTGGGGGCGATAGGCTTGGATGTCGGCGATGGTCGTCGGCTCGCGTCCAAAGGCATGGTCGATCAGATACTCGGCATTCACGCCAAACTCGTCGTAGAGCAGGTTTTCGTCGAGCGCTGCGACGCCCATGAGATCATAGGCGCCGTACTTTTCGAGACGCGCCGCCACGCCGGGACCGATGCCCCAGATGTCGGTGATGGGGCGGTGCGGCCAGATCTCCTTGCGAAAGGTCTCGTCGTCAAGTATCCCGATACGGCTGGGCACGTGTTTGGCGGTGATGTCGAGCGCCACTTTTGCTTGGAATAGGTTGGGTCCGATACCGACTGTAGCGGTAATGCCGGTGCGGCGTACGACCTCGTCGCGCAGCATGCAGGCAAAGCCTTTGGCATCGGTGTGGTAGAGATCCAAGTAGGGCGTGACATCGATAAAGCACTCGTCGATCGAATAGACATGGACATCCTGCGGGCTGACGTATTCCAGGTAGATGCCGTAGATTTGCGCCGATACCTCCATGTAGTGCTGCATGCGCGGCACTGCTTTGATGCAGTCGATGCCGTCGGGAATCTCGAACAGACGGCAGCGGTTGTGAATACCTAAGTCCTTCATGGCCTGCGTGATAGCGAGGCAGATGGTCGTGCGTCCGCGCGATTCGTCGGCAACGACCAGGTTGGTGGTGAGCGGATCGAGCCCACGGTCGACGCACTCGACGCTGGCATAAAACGTCTTGAGGTCGATGCAGATATAGGTGTGCTGCTCGTGCGCCATCCGTGCCCTTCCATCAAACACATGTTCTTATCGAATACCTGTTCGATAATACCCGCTTGCACGGACACCGTCAAAATCTGTCCCTTTTTGGCAAGTATGGTCGTGCGGCTTCATCGGGGTTTTAACGCAGCCCTAAAGAGCGCGAAACAGCTCGGAAAAGCTCGCTTCGTAGCATGAGCCTAACGATCGATACCACCATAAAGCACGGAAGGGTTGTGGGGATAATGGTCAACTATGGGTTTGGTATGCCGACGCGCTTGGTTGCGGATGGGGATGTGGCTCGCTGGTGCGGGCGATTGGTTGCCCACTATGGCGGCACCAAGGCACTGGTCGTGCTGGGAGGCGACAAGCACACGCGCGATGAGCTCGTTTCGGCGGCGCTGGGCTCGCTCGATCGTGCCCTGCTCGAACGCGTACTCTTTCGTTGCGGTTCGGCCGGGGGCGACGGGGGAGACGATTTGGTCGATGAGGCCGTAGCCCTGGCAACCGATGAGGGCGTGGACTTTGTCCTGGCGATTGGCGATGCCGATACTGCTGGCTTTGCGCGCGAGCTCGCGCGTCGCATGGCGGCGCTCGATGCCGGCGAAGACGGTTTTGTGCCTTATGGATGCATTGTCTCGGAGGGCAAGGTGCCTGCTGTCGTGGGCACCGGCGAGGTTCCCGTTTTTGCCATTATCGCGCCCGAACTGCTGGAGGGCATCGGGTCTCCTCTGCGTGAGTTGCTCGGTAGCGTCTGCGCCGCGGCCTAATATTTGCCAGAAAAGGACGGGTTATTTTTGGTTGGTAAAGCGTTTGACCTGCCAAAATAAGCCTGTCCCTTTTTGATCGGCTGCCGTTTGGGGGCCGATTGGCAACGCTCGCTGATTGTAGTCTTGACCTGCGCTAGAATAGTGGCATCTGAATGTCCGGGTGCATGGAGGCGTGCGCCCGTATGCTGAGGAGGACTCTATGGCAACTGTTGCCGCACCTATCGATGCTACGTCGACTGCCGCTTGGAAGGCACTCGAGGCTCATCAGGAGAAGCTCGAGGCCGATGGTATCGACCTCAAGGCCTGGTTCGCCGCCGATGCCGAGCGCGTGAACAAGCTGAGCTTTGACGCCGGTGACCTGCACTTCGATCTGTCGAAGAACCTGGTGACCGATGAGACCGTCAAGCTGCTGTGCGATCTTGCCCGCGAGGTGAAGCTCGAGGAGCGCCGCGACGCCATGTTCTCCGGCGAGCACATCAACACCACCGAGGACCGTGCCGTCCTGCACACCGCGCTGCGCCGTCCGGCAAGCGATAAGGGCCAGCTCATTGTCGACGGCCAGGATGTCGTCGCCGACGTGCACGAGGTCCTCGATCGCATGTATGCCTTCGCCGAGCGCGTGCGCTCCGGTGAGTGGAAGGGCGTTACCGGCAAGAAGATCGAGCACCTGGTGTCTATCGGCATCGGCGGCTCCGAGTTGGGCCCGGTCATGGCTTACGAGGCCCTGCGTCCCTATGCCGACGCCGGTATCGACTGCCGCTATATCTCCAACATCGACCCCAACGATCAGGCAGAGAAGCTCAAGGGCCTCGATCCCGAGACCACGCTCGTGATCATCGTCTCCAAGACCTTCACCACGCTCGAGACCCTCACCAACGCCCGCGAGGTCAAGACCTGGATGCTCGAGCAGCTCAAGGCTCAGGGCGCCATCGACGGTTCCGATGAGCAGAACGCCGCGGCCGTGGCCAAGCACTTCGTCGCCGTTTCCACCGCACTCGACAAGGTCGAGGCCTTCGGTATCGACCCCGCCAACGCCTTCGGCTTCTGGAACTGGGTCGGCGGCCGCTACTCCGTTGACTCCGCCGTGGGCCTGTCGCTGATCGTCGTCCTCGGCCCCGAGCGCTTCCAGCAGTTCCTCGAGGGCTTCCATGCCATCGACGAGTACTTCTGCAACACGCCGCTCGAGAACAACGCCGTCGCGCTGATGGGCCTGCTCAACGTCTGGTACGTCAACTTCTTCGGCTCCAAGAGCCACGCCGTGCTTCCGTACTGCCAGTATCTGCACCGTTTCCCGGCCTACCTGCAGCAGCTCACCATGGAGTCCAACGGCAAGCATGTCCGCTGGGACGGCAGCGCCGTGACCTCCGATACCGGTGAGATCTTCTGGGGCGAGCCCGGCACCAACGGTCAGCACGCCTTCTACCAGCTGCTGCACCAGGGCACCGTGGTGGTCCCGGCCGACTTTATCGCTTTCGCCAACACTGCCAACCCTGCGACCGACAGCGGTCAGGACGTGCACGAGCTGTTCCTGGGCAACTTCCTGGCCCAGACCAAGGCACTCGCCTTTGGTAAGACGGCCGATGAGGTGCGCGCCGAGGGCACGCCCGAGCAGATCGTCCCGGCCCGCTGCTTTGAGGGCAACCGCCCGACGACCTCGATCTTCGGCGACACGCTGACCCCGTTCGCACTCGGTGAGCTCATCGCCCTGTACGAGCACATCACGTTTGTCGAGGGCACGGTCTGGGGCATCGATTCCTACGACCAGTGGGGCGTCGAGCTTGGCAAGCAGCTTGCCAAGCAGATCACCCCGGCCTTCCACGACGACGCCGCCAAGGCCGAGCAGGACGCTTCGACCCAGGCGCTCATCGAGTTCTACCGCGCGCATCGCAAGTAGTCGCTGCTGTTAACGCATCGCGCCTTATAGTCAGGGGCCCGTATCCTATCGGATGCGGGCCCCTTTGCTTTGCCGTAGTCCCGGGGCGCACGGCCTTTGTGGAACATCGCTGGGGCGCCGCGCGCCGCGAGAACCCTGCGCCTAGATCTCGGCCTCCGCATGGTCTCGCTGCGCCTCGGGCAGCTCCCCGTAGAGCGGATGGTCTTCGAGCCTAAAGCGCTCGACCTGTTCGGGAGTGCGACCGCGCACAAAGAGCCACGAGCGATCGATCGGCGTCGCCATGAGCGTGCTGGGCAGCGCGTCGGCGCGGTCGGAAAACACCCGGGCACTCTCGGGATCCTGGAACGCCAGCACCAGATGCGTGTCGCAGTTGCCCATGATGGAGCGTGCGCGTGCCTCGCCATAGAGCGCATCGAGCTGGTTGGTCGACTGCAGCAGCAGCGTTGCCCAGATGTTGCGGCTTCGGATAATCGAGAGCACGTTGTCGATCTGGGGGATCTGCAGATTTGCGAAGTCATCGAGCATAAAGCGCACGGGCACGGGCAGGCTGCCGTCGGGCTGCCTATCGGCTTCGCGAATGAGGCCCATAAACGCCTGCGAAATAAAGAGGCCGGTCAGCGGATCGAGATTGCGGTCAATATCGCTCACGGTTACAAACAGGACGCAGGGGGTGTGTCCCATGGAAGCGAAGTTCACCTGATGGCACTCACGATAGAGCTGTGCCGCACCGTCGAATCCCAGACACATGACCTTTTCGGCAAGGATGCCGACGATGCTCGCGTGCATGCGCTCGGCATTTTGCGTAATGGCGTAGCGCCGCCATAGCGAGAGGGCATAGCTTTGGGGGTCGGTCGTGATCAGGTCGTCAAACAATCGACCCGTGGCACCGTCCTGCAGGTGCTCGATCAGCTTGATGACCGAGCTGATCGTCTGCTCGTCGGCGGGTAGCTGTTCGGTGACGTAGGCGATAAGACACGACAGCAGGTTTGCCGCCGCATGATCCCAAAAAGGCTGGTTGTTGTCCTCGATGGGGCAGATGGCCTTTGCCACCGAGAGGATGTCCTGCTGGTTGGGCCTGCCGTCCGCCTTGCGGCGAATGTGCCTCAGGGGGTTGTAGCCGCAGCGCTCGATGCCGGGCGCAAGGGCCGGGACGGTGTTGAGGTCGGCGAAGTTGAGGCATTGCACGCGGTAACCGTGGGCTGCCAGCACGGGTCCCACTTCGCGACAGAGCGTGCCTTTGGTGTCGAGCACGATGTAGCTTGCGTTCATTTGCAGCAGGTTGGGCTTGAGGACGTTTCGGGTCTTGCCGGCTCCCGAGGGGCCGATCACAAGTGCGTTGTTGTTGAGTCCCGTTTGGCGAGTGTCGCAGGAAAGCGTTCGATCCTTGGCGAGGATGGTGGACGATGCAGACTCAGATGCGGCGAGGCGGCTGGCGAGGTTAGACATGGGCGACCTCCTTGGTGGTCGAGAGGATTTCGTGGGCAAAGCCGAGCTCGACGGCGCGCTCGGCCGAAAGGTAGGTGTCTTTTGCAGTGAGGGACTGGATGCGCTTGGGCGTGAGGCCGCTGCGGTCCGAGAGGATTTGCGTGAGGGTCTTGCGGGTCTGCATGAGACGCCGACTGGTTTCCTGCAGCGCAAGTGCCGAGCCGCCTGCCCCCTGGGGGATCAGCGGGTCGTGAATCATGAGCTCTGCATGGGGCGCCATACGGCGATCGTCGCCGCCCATAAAGATCACGGCGCCCATGGACGCGGCGAATTCCAGGCAGACGGTGCGGATGGGGCACGATGCGAGGCGCATGGCGTCATAGATCGCAAGACCAGATCGCACGCTTCCGCCGGCGCTGGCGACAAATATGGTGATGGGGCGGCTGGGGTCGGTGGCATCGAGCAGGCGGATCTGCTGGCATAGGTCGTGGGCCATCGGGGTTTCGATGTTTCCCATGACGGAGAGCTCGCGACGGGCGAGCATCTCATCGTAAATGCTGGTGAGCGTGATACCTCGGGCGGATTCACGCATGGTGAGGGGGCTGATGATGGGGGAATGATTGGTGTCCATGAGGACTCCTTTCTGTTGGTTGTGTTGTGGAATAGGATTGTTGCCCGCGGAGGGGCTGGCGGGCTACAGGGTTCGTCCGAGCCTGAGATCGAGCTCGGTTGTGGGGCAGGCTGCCTGTTCGTGCGGCTCGCAAGCGCCAAGGGCTCCAAAGCGATGGAGCGTTGCGACGGGCGTGGTGTAGGCGAGCCGCAGCTGATGCTCGATAGGGGCACATCCGTCATTTTTGTAATGAGCCGCGTAGTACTGCGCGATGCTGGCGTTCATCTCGCTGCTATTGCGATGGCGCTCAAACTGGCGTCTGCAGGTCTCGATGATCTTTGCTACCGACTTGGGTGCCGTCGCGGGAACAAGGGCGAGATAGCCCTCAAATAGTTCGTTGATGCTCAGGAGGCACAGCAGGTCGATCAGCGTCCTTATGGCTGCTCCCTCGGCAGAAAAGTGCGCGGTCATGCGGTTATATCGGTTGCGGTCGACGATGGCCGCATGGGGTCTTGGAGTTTTCTGCCCCGTGGTCCCGGGCTTTTGCCGCGCCTGTGTATTGAGCTCGACGTTGCAGCGCTTGAAGCCGTCCAACGGAAGGAACAGTGCGGTGCGCAGGGTGTTCCGCTTGCTTTCGAGTTCATGACGCTCGTCGGGTTCCCATTCGAGCTTGAGTTTCGTGTCGAGCGCCGTAAGCATATGGGCTAGGCAGCCTACGGTAAGAACGTACGAATCTTTATCGCGTTTTGGGGCATAGGGGTCTGTCAGCTTGCGAATGTCGGGGTCGCCCATGATCTTTGTGCAGCGCTTCAGCAGTTGAGGGCGGTCGGCCAAGATCGTCGCGAGCGGTAGCGACGCGTAGTTCTTGATGGTCGCGGCGGCAAAGGCGGCGTCATATTCGTTTGCATATGCTCGCTCAATGCGGGCATCCAGAATGCTTTTCTTATCGCCGTCTTCAGCGTGGCGGTTTGTCATAGCTTCTCCAATCGGTTGATGTTCGTGCTGTTTGTTGATGTGTTGGTTGTCGTGAGTGATGTGCTTGCCGTGGGTGATGTGCTGACGTTGGGGTGCTATGCGGTTTTCAATGAGCCCGTGAGGCAGTTGCTGCAGGGGCGGGATGGAACGGCCCATGCAAGGCGGAAGGCATCGTGCTCAAAATCGAGACAGCAATGCCCTGGGTGCCTCACATGTGGCAGTTACCTCATTAAGTTGTCATTGCGTTTGGGGTTGTACTTTGCCGATCTTCCTTCTCTTACACGCTAAAACTCAAACTTCATATGCTCGATCTACTTAAAACCGCAACGGCGGTCTTTTATCAACTTATATGTCGGAACGCGTCTTTGCAAGTACTTTTTTGCCTTTGTTTCAAATGGGGTGGTTTTGCAACCGTCATGCGCGCGCTGTGCGAACGTGCCCCGGCTCGGATAAGATGGTGCGATCGAGTTCTACCGCGCTCACCGCAAGTAGTCTTTGTTGCTGAGATAGGTCACGGCCGAAAGGGGCCCGTATCCCAACAGATACGGGGCCCTTGCTATTTAAATGGGCATGAGGGTGTATTGAGGGGGGGATGTCTTGCTGTCGGCATCCGCGTGCGGTGCCATTCGCTGTTCGTAAATTATACGTTTACGGCTAATTTCATACCACTTGTCGGAATGCGGACGCTGTCCTTGCATGCCGGGCGTACATTGAACGTAGTTTTTCGCGTGAAGCCACGAATCGGTTGCCAGCCCTGAACAAGGAGGCCCAGCATGACGCTTGCCAAACCCATCAACAAATACATCGACTATATCGATGCCCCCGAGGACACGTTTGAGCAGTATGTCGAGAAGGCGTTAAAGTACAACTTCCGTTGTGTATTTGCGAACCTGCAGGAGTACGAGACGGGTCGCGCCATGCTCGAGGGCTCTGACATCATTCTTGCCGGCGCTATCGACTTTCCCCAGGGCACTATGACGCTTGAGGAGAAGCTTGCGAGGTTTGAGGAATACGCTGTGTGCGGCTTTACCGAGATTGACTACGTTTTGAATCAGGAGTCGGTCGAGAACCGCGATTTTGATGCCATCGAGCGCGAGATGACTGCCATTGCTGATTTTTGTCGCGCGCATGGCATCACTGACAAGGTGATCGTCGAGATGTGCAAGCTGGACGGCGACGATGCCGCCAAGCGCCGTGTATGCGAGATTGCGCTGGAGGCTAAGCCGGGATTCCTTAAGACATCGACCGGTAGAAGCTTTGGCGGCGCTAAGCTCGAAGACGTGCGGCTGATGCACGAGGTGCTCGGCGATGCCGTGGCAATTAAGGCGGCGGGCGGTATCCATAATTACGAAGAGGCTTGCGCATTCATCGAGGCCGGCGCCAGCGCGTTGGGTGCATCGGCGGGCATCGCGATCGTCGAGGGTGCACCGACGGAGGAGCGTCGCTAGCAGACGTATTTGACCTGAGCGATAAAGCTTCACGACCACGCACCGTTCATGTTTGGGACAATATGACATTTTTCCCGTTGCAGACAGAGTCGCCGTGGGTGTTCTGTATGATGGCTCAGACAAGGTTGTTCAATGACGGGGAGGCATATATGGCTATCAAAGCCATCGCAATGGATATCGACGGTACGCTCACCAACGACCAAAAGGTCATCAGCCCGCGTACGCGCGAGAAGCTGCTCGCGGCGCAGGAGTCGGGCATTAAACTCATCTTGGCTTCGGGCCGTCCCGCATGGGGGCTGCACGCCTTGGCGCAGGAGCTCGACCTTCAAAACCATGACGGTCTGCTAGTTGCCTTTAATGGTGCGCATGTGGTCGACGCTCAGACCGATGAGGTCCTTTTTGACCAGGCCATGCCGGCTGACGAGCTGCACCGTCTGATTGATCATCTGCGCAATTTCGACGTGATCCCTATGATTTCGCTCGGTCGCGATCTGCATGTCGAGGATTCGTATCGCTGCATGATTACGCTGCCGGATGGCTCGCAGAAAAACATCGTCAAATACGAGCGCGATGCGTGCGACCTTAAGATCCGCGAGGTCGAGAGCTTGCATGAGGTCGCGGACGCTTATCCCGTGGACAAGCTGCTGACGGCGGGCGATCCGGCCTACCTGCAGGCGCATTACGAGGAGATGTATACGCCCTTTAGGCAGACGCTTTCGGGTATGTTTACGGCCGACTGGTACTTTGAGTACACGGCGCCTGGTATCGACAAGGCCCGCGCGCTCGAGGGCGCCCTGCCCAAGCTCGGTATCGATGCCAGCGAGGTCGTATCGTTTGGTGACGGCCAGAACGACAAGTCCATGATTGAGTGGGCCGGCACCGGTGTTGCCATGGGCAACGCAGTCGATGAGGTTAAGGCGGTAGCCCAGATGGTGACCGCCGATAACAACGAAGATGGCATTGCGGTGATGCTGGATAAGCTGCTGGGTTAGAATCGCCGATTAATGCATGGCTCGGGCGCCTGCTTGCGGGCGTCCTTTTGTTAGGGAGGGTGCCGTGTCCGCATTTCCGTTCGACGCCGTTATCTTTGACATGGACGGCGTCATTGTCGATACCGAGTATTACTACCTGGGCGAGACTGCCGCGTTTGCCAAGGAGCTTGGGCTTAATCTGACTCAAGAGGAGTTGAATGGGCAGGTCGGTACCTCGCATCAGTTCTTCCTGCATATGCTGGTCGATTGGTTTGAGCGCGCCGGTAAGGGGCACTTCACTGGCGAGGAAGCGTTGGCCCGTTGGGACGAGTGGGCGCATGAGCGTCCGCGCGACTATCAGGCTTTGATTAACCCAGGCGCCGTGGATACGATTCGAGAGCTGCCGCGCCGTGGCGTTCGCGTGGCGCTTGCCAGCTCGTCTCCCATGGTTAGCATCGAGGAAGTGCTCAACGCATGCGGGCTGTCGGATGCCTTTGAGTATGTGGTGAGCGGCGAGCAGTTTAAGGAGAGCAAACCCGAGCCCGACATCTACCTGCATGCGCTAGACCTGCTGGGGCTGCCCGCGAATCGCTGCTGCTGCGTTGAGGATTCCGTTCCGGGCATTACCGCGGGTAAGCGAGCCGGCCTGACGGTTATTGCCAAGCGCGAGGAGCGCTTTGGCTTTAGCCAGGATGCCGCGGACAAGATTATCGACCAGCTGCCGGAGCTGCTGGAACTCGCGTAGATTCTGGGCGGTACTGCTGTCACAACAGTGGTTCCGTTGGCATAAGAGAGAGGGGCGGCGTCATGGCATTTAACGTGAGCGCACTGGGGTTTGGCGACAACGTCGTCGACTGCTACGAGCATATCCACACAATGTATCCGGGTGGCAATGCGGTGAACTTTGCCGTGTATGCCAAGAAGTGCGGCGCCGCGCGCTCCGCGTATATGGGCATCTTTGGTAATGACGCTGCTGCTGAGCATGTGATTGCGAGTCTTGAGGATGAGGACGTTGAGCTTGCCAAGTGCAAGCAGCTCATCGGCGAGAACGGTGCGGCACGCGTGACCGTCGTTAACGGCGACCGTGTTTTCCTTGGCTCCAATGAGGGCGGCATCCGTGGTGATGCGCGCTATGTGCTCGATCGCTTTGACCTTGCGTACGTGAAGCAGTTCGACGTAGTCCACTCGGGCAACTATTGCTTTACCGAGCGTGAACTTCCCAAGTTGAAGGCCGCGGGCATCACGGTTTCGTTTGACTTCTCGGACGATTCGACCGACGAGTACTACGAGCAGATTGCTCCCTACGTTGACTTCGCGTTCTTTAGCGCGGCAGACGCCGCGAGTGAGGATGAGATTCGCGAGCGTCTGGCATGGGTGAGGAGCCTA